>CAZXWM010000129.1:0-10160 GCA_964644215.1 uncultured Phormidium sp. | reverse complement strand
GCCCCTACGTCTTTTCTCTTGCCTCTTGCCTTCTTCCCCCTTGCCTTCTAGGGGAAACGAACCGCACGGAGGTAAAATAGGTTGCCGATTGTTCTGCACGGATTGAGACTCATGCTCTCCTCAAACGACTTTAGAACAGGCTCCACCATTGAACTTGACGGTGGAGTCTGGCGTGTGGTGGAATTTCTGCACGTAAAGCCGGGTAAAGGTTCTGCCTTTGTCCGCACCAAACTCAAAAACGCCCAAACCGGAAGTGTTGTCGAACGCACCTTCCGCGCTGGGGAGACGGTTCCCCAGGCCCTTCTCGATAAACGGGGGATGCAACATACCTACCGCGAAGGGGAAGCCTTTGTCTTAATGGACATGGAAACCTATGAAGAAGTCCGCCTAGCCCCCGAACAGATAGGCGATGGGGCCAAGTATCTATCCGAGGGAATGGATGTTAATGTCATCTATTGGAACGACCAAGTGATTGAGGTGGAACTGCCCAACTCAGTGGTCTTGGAAGTGACCGAAACTGATCCCGGTGTCAAAGGTGACACGGCGACAGGAGGAACTAAACCTGCGACTGTGTCAACAGGTGCTCAGGTGATGGTCCCTTTGTTTATTTCCATTGGTGAACGGATTAAAATTGACACCCGCAACGATAATTATTTGGGGCGGGAGTAGTTTTGCTCGACGGGGAAAGGTTGCACGTTGTCGCAACCTTGCCTCAATCTCGTGCCGATACGACTTTTCAAACGAACGGATAAAAAAACAGTGCAATTGGATTTTAACCAACTCCGCGAACTGATCGCGGCTTTAGAGGGAACCGATATTTCTGAGTTCACACTCAAGAATGACGATTTAGAATTGACCATTCGTAAAGGAGCTGGGGGGGGGTCGGTCGCTGCGCCAATGATGACCCTTCCGCAACCCGTTCCGGCGGCCGAATCCCCGACAGCAGACACCCCGGCGACGCCCTCGTCTCCGACTCCTCCGCCCTCAGTGGTGGCTAAATGGGTCGAAATTGTCTCGCCGATGGTGGGAACCTTTTATCGCGCCCCCGCCCCTGATGAGCCGGCTTTTGTCAATGTCGGCGATCGCATCTCAAGTCAGCAAACGGTCTGTATCATTGAGGCCATGAAGCTCATGAATGAGGTGGAGTCCGAGGTGACGGGCGAGGTGATCGAGATTCTAGTCGAAAACGGTGAACCCGTTGAGTATAATCAGCCGTTGATGCGCGTCTTACCGGCGTAAGTCGGGCCGTTTGTCTTAACCTCCCCTCTTGAGATTTCCCCCTTGGGAGTCTAACTCTGTTTCTCCCGTTGGTGTTCACTCCGATTAAACCCGTGCAGCAGCCTATCCCCCAGGAAGTTACCAAACACGTCGCTGAGTATTTTAGTATTCTCAGCGAACCGATGCGTCTGAAAATTCTCAACTTGCTTCGCGATGAAGAGCGATGTGTGCAGGACCTCGTTGAGGCTACCAAAACCAGTCAAGCCAATGTCTCCAAGCATCTGAAGGTGATGCTGCAAGCCGGTATCCTCAGCCGACGCACTGAAGGAACGTCGGCCTATTATTGCGTTGAGGATGAACTCACCTTTGAGTTATGTCATCTCGTCTGCGATCGCCTCGCGGCCCGCATCGAACAGCAAGCCCAACATTTTCGCGCCTTTAGTGTGTCTAACAAGCCACGGAATCGGGACTCGAGCCAAGAATCAGACCCTGAGTCATCATCCTGAAGCGGCCCCCCAAAGGCGACAATTTTTAATCTCTTTAGGAGAGCCCTAGTTCATAAATCTTCATGACGAGCGTCGGGCTGAGTTTAGCGCTCGTCGCTATTTTGGGGTATTTTAGCGTTATATTAAAGGTTGGAGATCCTTTAAATTTTAAAATGTCAGAATTACTCACTTGGTTAGGCATATTTGCGGTGAGTTTGTTTGTGCTAATCAAGGCATCAGACTGGTTTATCGACTCATCGGAAACGTTAGGATTTTTTCTACGACTGTCCCCCTTTATCGTTGGGGTCGCCATTGTTTCGGTGGGGACATCCCTCCCGGAATTGATGTCTTCCATCACCGCCGTGCAGGAGGGATCATCGGAAATCGTCTTTGGTAACGTGATTGGCTCCAACGTTGCCAATATTTTTCTCGTCACTGGCGTCGCGGCGATCGTTGCCGGCAAAATGGATCTAAAATATGATCTAGCCGGTGTAGATTTACCGCTGTTTGTCGGGTCTTCTTTTCTACTCTCCTTGATGCTCTTTACGGGCAAATACTCCGTCGGTGAAGCCATCTTATGTCTGCTGGCTTATGGGGTCTATTTGGCTTATACCACAACCACCTCCGAGGGCGAGATTGGTGCTGGGACTTTATCAGTCAGCAACCCCGTTGAAGCCAAACTTGAAGCCTCCATCGGCGTGGCGGCTGTTGACTCAGAAGTTTCTGAGCGTCCGTCTGAACCCCAAGGAGTGCCGCTATCAACGCCGTCAACTCAGTCGAGCGAAGATGATAACTCAGCCGAAAACTCAGCCGAAAACTCAGCCGAAAACTCAGAGGAAACCCAGACATTCCCATTTAAGGACTTGTTCGTCTTAATTATCAGTGTGGTTTTAATCTACTTCGGGGCCAAATACACTGTTGAATCGGTCGTTGCTTTGTCAGAATTGCTCAATATCGGCAAAGAAATTATCGCCGTCAGTGTCTTAGCCTTGGGAACCTCCCTCCCGGAACTGAGTGTGAGCCTGGTTTGCGTCAAACGGGGCAGCTATGATGTAGCGGTGGGGAATGTGCTAGGATCGAACATCTTTAACGCCCTCGTGGTGATGGGGATTCCTCGCTTTTTTGGCGCACTCATCATCCCTAAAACGACTCTAATTGAAGGGTTGCTCGAAATGCTCTGCGGCACAATTTTGATGTTCTTTGTGGTGCAAGATAAACAGATTACCCGCTGGGAAGGTTATCTGTTTGTAATCTTCTATGCTTGGTTTATTGCTCAAATCTTTGATTTGGTCTAAGTCGTTCAACATTGGCCTTGAGAGGAGTATCTAGTGCAAAATACCCGTCTGACTCGACTGTTTGACGTGCTGCTGGCCCGGTTGACGACATGGGCGCGTAACCCTTGGCGGCGTACCTCCTTAACAATTATCGGTTTCCTGTTTGGCTATTTTCTCGGCAACGCCATCTCGACGATCGCCGGTCAAAAAGCCTTCCTAGACATGACCGTGGCCTTGCTCGTGTTACTGTTGACCGAGGCGATCAATTGGCTGGTGTATGGTCGCTTACGGCAATCTTCATTGTTCTCTGATAGCCTCAGCGCCACTAAAGTGGGTTTAGTGTATAGTCTGTTCGTAGAAGCCTTTAAATTGGGGTCTTGAGCCATAGACCCGGTTAACAATGAGTGATCTCACCCGCCAACTCGATCGCGCTCTGAGCCAGCTTCAGCAAAGAGGAGCAGTAGACTCGAGCCTTTGGTCTAGCCTGATGGACTCGGAGTGGCAAAACCCTGAACGAGCCAACGCCTTAGGACTCACACCAGAGCAGGGACTTGAGCCGATTCAGCAACGCTTGCATCTGTTGAGAGATGTCCTCGATCGCCTCGGCTCTCGTCTGCCCCTCCAGGGTGAAAATGTTCCCATACTGCCCACTCTCTGGCGATTCTGGCTGCCTCTAGCCCTGCAATTGGCATTATTGAGGCAACAGTCGCCTCGACCCATCGTGCAGGGGATTTTAGGAGGGCAAGGGACAGGAAAAACGACCCTAGCAACCAGCTTGACCCTGATTTTAGAGCATCTAGGCTATCACACCGTAGGACTGTCCCTCGATGACCTCTATAAATCCCACGCCGAACGACAACGACTCAAAGCCGAAGATCCCCGGCTGATTCGCCGCGGTCCCCCTCGAACCCATGATGTAGATCTAGGACTAGAGGTGTTGCAGCAGTTGCGTCAGGGAGCGGCGAGGGTGAATGTCCCTCGCTTTGATAAGTCGGCCTTTGCCGGAGATGGCGATCGCACAGACCCCGAACTCGTCGAGGGGGCTGAGATTATCCTCTTTGAAGGCTGGTTTGTCGGGGTTGAACCTGTTGCTCCCAGTTGCTTTGACAACCCACCTCCGCCTATCGTCAGCGAGGCAGACAAAGCCTTTGCCCGCGATTGTAACCGCCGCTTAGAGGAGTATGTACCCCTGTGGGACTGTTGCGATCGCCTCATGGTCTTGTCCCCAGTAGATTATCGCCTCAGTCAACGCTGGCGACTTCAGGCCGAACATGAGGCGATCGCCCAGGGGAAAGCCGGACTCTCCGACGAGGAGGTGCGGGAGTTTGTCGAATACTTCTGGAAAGCCTTACATCCAGAACTGTTTATCGCGCCGCTGTTAGCCCCCAACGCCAAATCGGCCCTAGTTGTCACCCTAGAGGCCGATCATCGTATCAGTCGCATCTATTAGGGAATTTCGGAAAACCGTTCTCTAACTCTACTGGGCTGATGTTGGCACAAGACTGGTTGTCTCATCCTGAGTCGTTTCCTCCTCATTAGCCGCCGCAATACGCTCCTGTAAGACTTCTAAAGCCCGAACATATTGGGGATCTTGTTGGCTACCAATCATGGTGCGATCCATCCGCATTTCCTCGCGAATCTCCTCAGAAATCTCCTGTTCGATATCGGGAGGAATCCCCTCTTTGTCAATGTCAATACCATCAGGAGTCAGATAACGGGCAATAGTGACCGCTAACCCAGATCCATTCCCGACTGGACGCACCGATTGCACCAACCCCTTACCAAAGCTAGTCGTTCCCACGAGAGTGGCGCGATCGTTATCTCGCAAGGCTCCCGAGAGAATCTCACTGGCGCTGGCAGAACCGCCGTCAATCAAGACCACCAAGGGTTTATCCGTCAAGGCGCGACCATTGGCCCGTTGCACCTCGGCCACCCCTTGGCGGTTCACCGTCGAGACAATATCCCCTTCGTTGTACCACATCCGGGCAATCTCAATACTGGACTGTAACAGCCCGCCGGGATTTGAGCGCAAATCTAAGATAAACCCTGCAACACCATCATCGTCCAACTCTTGAATGGCTGTGCGCATTTCATCGGCGGCCAATTGGCTAAACTGAGTCAGACGAATATAGCCGACTCCTCCGGGTAAATCGTCCTTCAAAGTATGACGAACCGGGTGAATTTCAATGCGATCGCGAGTAATCGGAAAGTCAATTTCTCGTTCTCCCCGACGAATCGTTAGCACAACCTCGGTGCCGATGCGACCTCGAATCAGGTTAACCGCATCATTGATATCCATCCCCTCGGTACTTTGGCCATCAATCTTAGTGATAATATCCTGAGACTGAATTCCGGCTTCAAACGCGGGAGTTTCTTCGATGGGAGAAATCACAATTAATTTTCCAGTCTCTTGATCCTGAGACAATTGAATCCCGACCCCAGTTAACTCACCCGAGGTATCAATCTGCATACTGCGGAACTCATCGGGGTCCATGAAGCGCGTATAGGGGTCCTCGAGTTGTTCGAGCATTTCTCGAATCGCATCATAAGCCATCTCTTCAGACTCATAGGAGCGATCGAGATATTCCGTGCGAACCGCCCGCCAATCGACCTGGTTAAAGGTCGCATCGACGTAATTCTTATCAATAATTTGCCAAACCTCATCTACCAGTTCTTTGGGACTATCCTGGAAAAATGCCTGTCCTTTTAGATGAATGCCGGCGCCAATAATCGTCACTGTGCTGAGCATGACGACGGTTGCGCCAACGACCAACCCACGAGTTGCCATGTCGATCTGCCTTAACTTCAAGAGTGTGAAAAAATGTAAAAGATATGTCTGGATGCTGTTGGGCCTACTGTAGCACAATCAAATTTTGGCGATCGCCATCGCGCCCCTGCTGAGAAACCGTCCCCCTCCCCCACCTAGCTCTCAATTCCCCTCAAACGGGGAACCCGGCCGACGATAGACCTCAAATCGAGAATCTCACCGTCGGCGTCAGCCGGTTCCCCATCCGTATCAAGCCTTGCTTGACTTTGGCCCTTGATTTTGGCCCTTGATTTTGGCCGCGAGTTTTGACCCATGTTGACCCTTAAGGCTCAACCCAGCGGCCATCGGTTTTAATCAAGTTAATCAGTTCAGCCACTCCTTGAGCTTCAGGGACTTTTTTAATCTCATCACGACCCCGATAGAGGGAAATAAAGCCCGGTTGTTTGCCCACATAGCCATAATCAGCATCGGCCATTTCTCCAGGACCATTGACAATACAGCCCATAACTGCAATATCTAACCCCGTCAGATGCTCGGTGGCCTCGCGGACTTCTCGCAGCACATCTTCTAGGTTAAACAGCGTCCGGCCGCAAGAAGGACAGGCCACATACTCAACCATCGTTTTGCGTAATCCCAAGGCCTGCAAAATGCTATAGCAAACCGGAATTTCTTTTTCGGGGGCTTCCGTCAGGGACACCCGCAGCGTATCGCCAATTCCATCAGCCAAGAGAGTCCCAATCCCGGCGGTGGACTTAATGCGGCCATACTCACCATCTCCGGCTTCTGTGACCCCTAAATGCAAGGGATAGTCCATTCCCAACTCATCCATGCGGTGAACCATGAGACGATAGGCGGCCAACATCACAGGAACCCGAGAGGCTTTGAGGGAAATGACCAGATTATAGAAGTTTAGCGACTCGCAAATTCTAATAAACTCCAGGGCCGATTCCACCATCCCTTCGGGGGTATCGCCGTAAGTAAACAGCATCCGTTCGGCGAGGGAACCATGATTAACCCCAATCCGCATGGCCTTGTTTTGGTCACGCAGGGAGATGACCAGGGGTTCGAGGGTTTGGCGAATTTTCTCACCAATTTCCTGAAATTCCTCCTCGGTGTACTCGTTGCGATCGCTTTTGGGCTTCTCAAACACGTACAATCCAGGGTTAATGCGGACTTTATCCACGTGTTTGGCCACTTCCAAGGCGATTTTCATGCCGTTGTGGTGAACGTCAGCCACCAGGGGAACCTCTTGATAGGTCTCCCGCAGTTTCTGTTTAATCTGGGCTAGGGTTTTGGCATGAGCCATACTGGGAACCGTGACCCGGACAATTTCGCAGCCAATTTCATGAAGCCGCCGAATCCCGGCCACAGACCCGTCTACGTCCATCGTATCTTCGTTAATCATCGACTGAACGACCACGGGATGTCCACCGCCGATGGTGACGCTACCAACGGGAACAGGACGGGTTTTACGGCGACGAATGGTGGTGTCAAAGGCAGCGGCCAGGTCTGGGGATGAGCCGTTGCTGGCGTCGTTGGGGGATTGAGTAGGCAATGTTTGCATGAGTCCGATGCAGCTGGTTACGGTAGCCAGAAGTCTGGCGATGGGCATATCTAGTTTTACCTTGCCATAGAAAGGGACCGTCTGACAGCGTTTTACTATGATTCCTTCTGCTGAGAGTCTTTACGCCAGGGAGAACCTCATCAACGCCATATCCCACACCTCTTGCCCGAAGAGGGCGCGCCACTTGCGGTACGCCCCTACCCTGTTTTTTGCCTCTTGCCTCTTGCCTCTTGCCCCTTGCCTCTTCCCTTCTTCCCTATGACTGAGCGACCTGACCGATTTGAAACTTCATCGATAGCCACTCTGCTTCTCGTGGATGACTGTGTGGAAAATCTGGATTTGCTGTCGCGGCTGCTGCTGCGTAAAGGGTATCAAACTCACAGTGTGAGCGAGGGGACAAAGGTTATTGGTTTCGCCCAACAGCTTGAACCCGATTTAATTTTGTTGGATGTCTGTATGCCGGAAGTGGACGGTTTTGAGGTCTGTCGTCGCCTCAAGGCTGAACCGACAACTGCCGGGATTCCGGTTATTTTTGTTAGTGCTTTGGATAATGTGCTCGATAAGGTTAAAGCTTTTGCCTCGGGCGGTGTTGACTACATTACAAAACCCTTTCAACTGGCGGAGGTGGTTGCCCGGATTGAGAATCAACTGAAGTTGAAACGGTTGCAAGAACAACTCGAAGCCCAGAATGCTCGGCTTCAGTCCGAAATCCGCGATCGCATCCAAGCCGAAGAATCGTTACGCCAACAAGAACATTATCTTCGCTTGATTCTCGATAATATCCCCCAACAAGTATTTTGGAAAGATACGAATTTGGTATTTCTCGGTTGTAATCAGAATTGGGCCAATGCAGCTTACTTAGAGTCTCCCGATGAGGTAGTGGGAAAAACAGACTATGATATGTTTGGAGATACGGAAATTGCTGAAAAATTCCGGGAACAAGATCGACGCATTATTGAAACCAATACGCCACAACTCCATATTATCGCCAAAAAACAGAAACTCGATGCCGAAGGTCGCCCAGTTTGGCTTGATATTAATAAGCTCCCCATTCATGATGCTCATGGGAACGTGATTGGTCTTTTGGGTGTGTTAGAAGATGTCACTAAACGAAAACTAGCTGAGGAAGCACTGAAGGCGGAGAAACAAAAAACCGATCATCTACTTCTGAACATTTTACCCCAAGCTATTGTGGCTCGCCTTAAACAACTCGAAAGTGCGATCGCCGACCGTTTTGATGATACCACCGTCATGTTTGCTGATATTGTTGGCTTTACCGCCCTCTCGGCTCATATTTCTCCCATTGAAGTTGTCGATCTTCTGAATCAAATTTTTTCCGTTTTTGACCGTTTAGCGGATAAACATGGCTTGGAAAAAATCAAAACCATTGGTGATGCTTACATGGTGGCTGGAGGACTACCAATTCCCCGCTCGGATAGCCCCGAAGCCGTTGCTAATATGGCCTTAGATATGTTGGAGGCGATGGCGGAGTTTCAGCCAGCGGGACAGTCTCCCTTAGAAATTCGCATTGGAGTCAATACCGGGCCAGTTGTGGCGGGGGTGATTGGTATTAAGAAGTTTATTTATGACCTCTGGGGAGATACTGTCAATGTCGCTAGTCGGATGGAATCAACGGGACTTCCGGGTCGTATTCAGCTGTCTGAAAATACCTATCTTCGCCTACGAGACTGTTTTGAGTTCCAAGAACGTGGTTTAATTCCCATCAAAGGCAAAGGAACTATGAAAACCTACTGGTTAGTCGGTCATAATCGCTCTTAATTACCTAAAAGTTTTAATGCAAAAATTCCAGATTTATGCCAGTTTTTATCGTCTAAACTTATTCTATATATCGCCTATTGGTCGTTTTAATTTTAGTTGATTTTGTCGTTATTTTGGCAAAAAAGAGTTATGATGAAAATGTTAAATCTGGGGTTGGGGAGTCAACGTTAGTGGAATCGGAGCTCAGCGTCAGGCTATGAGATAAATTCCGTATTGTGTCACAATTTACTGTACCCTCTCTACCAGGACGTAAGGTGAATTAGGATGATTTCATTCAAACAGCAAAGAATCCGGACATGGATCATCGGGGGGTATGCCGTCCCCATTGTACTCTCGCTCTTCTCGTTTGTCATCGTTTGGAACAGCGTGCGGACGGTACAGCAGCAAGCCGATCAAGTTGAAGAATTTATCGGCAATGATACCATCGTCGGTCGCCTGGAGTTAAACACTCAGGTTCTCTCGCGGACCTTGCGGGGCTATTTGCTTGACCCGAGTCCCATCTCTCTCAATAGCTATAACGAGGCTCGGCAAAATTTCTATACAGACGTTCCCTTACTGAGGGAACGCTTAAGGGAAAGTGGGGAACAAGAGCAGCTACAAGAGATTGTCGATCAGGTCGACGAACTCATCGAGAGTCACCGGGGTATTTTTATTCAGGCTCAAGGGGGCGATCGCGTGGGGGCGATCGAGAGTTGGCAGCAACTACGGAGCCGGGCTCAGGCCGAGGAGATTCAAGATCTGTTCAGCAGCTTTAGTGACTATGAGAAGTCAATGGTCATACAGAGTCAGTTAACGCAGCAAGAGTCGCTGAATACACTCATCAACTCGACCATCAGTTTAACTCTATTAACTTTAATTGTGTCTACCTTCGTGGGCTGGTGGGTCATTAGCCGCATTACCCGACAAATGAATGAAGCCGCCAGTTCCGTGGCCAGTTCATCGATGGAAATTGCGGCCACAATGGAAGAGCAAGAACGCACCGCCAGTCAGCAAGCGGCCTCAGTCAACGAAACCACCAGCACCATGGATGAACTCGGGGCCTCGGCCCGTCAGGTGATGAACCAGGCTGAGTC
>CAZXWM010000128.1:0-10304 GCA_964644215.1 uncultured Phormidium sp. | reverse complement strand
TAGCGCACTTCCTTCACACGGAAGGGGTCACTGGTTCGAATCCAGTATCGCCCATTTAAGTTTTTTGCCGCGACAATAGAATCACAGGCGAGATCTAACTATCATGGGGCAAGGGTTACTTTTCCCCTTAATCAACTCAGTTTAGGAGTTCTGTATACCGATGACTCAAGCAACTCAAGCTCCGCAACGGGGTATTCAGATGACCGAAACGGCGCTCAAGCAGGTGATGGCGTTGCGTCAACAGCAGGGAGAAGACCTGTTTTTGCGGGTTGGCGTGCGTCAGGGCGGTTGTTCTGGGATGTCCTACACGATGGACTTTGAAAACGCCAGCAATGTTCGTGAGGATGATGAAGTCTATGATTATGATGGCTTTAAGGTCATCTGCGATCGCAAGAGCATGTTATATCTCTATGGCTTAGTCCTGGATTACAACACGGCTTTGATTGGTGGCGGTTTTACTTTCACCAACCCCAACGCCACGCAAACCTGTGGTTGTGGTAGCTCGTTCTCGGCCTAGTTCCCCAGAACCGACGAGAATCTTCTCAATTTCCCGTATCTTAGGAAGGGGCGTTTTTCACAAGACGTCCCTCTTTTTATGGTGGGAGATCCCCTCGTTTGCAGATCCCCCCTATCTTGTTATCCCTATTCTGTTGGAGTCTCGTATTTTATGAATGCACCGGTTGAAACGGAATTTGAACAAGCCATCGCCCGCTATCAGAATGGTGAGTCGGTGGATGTGCTGATCCCTGTCTTTAAGGATATCTGCGATCGCGCCCCCAAGAATAGCGCCGCCTGGACTTGTCTGGCCTGGCTGTATCTGCTCGGCGATCGTCCAAAATCCGCTTATAAAGCCGCCAGCACAGCCGTCAAACTCAGTCCCCAAGATCCTCAAGCTCAAGTTAACTTAGCCCTCGCGATGCTCGATACCCAGAAGAAGGGAGTTCGCACTCATATCGATCGCGCTCTTGAGGTTATGGCCTATTCAGACGAGTTGCGGGAGGAACTCCAGCGCAATTGTCAGGATGGACTCGCTCGTAAACCCGACTGGGACAATCTCAAACGAGTCCAAAATTGGCTCTTTGCTTAGAAATTTCCCTCAATTGTAAGGTTCTGTTAAGAAATTGAGGCGAAAATCGAGGGCTGGCTGGATGAGTTTGATATCGATATGGGGGGCGATCGTCTTTAATTTCACCCATCCAGGCTTCCCCTCTAAAACCCTGAAACGCATTTCAGGAAAGCGTTTCAACCAAGTATTGCTAGTGATAATCCGCCGCAGATTGTAACACTTGCTTCACAATTCCTTAAATTACTTTATAAAAAAATTAAAAAGATAGTGATAAGATTGTGTGAAATCAGACATTAACTATTCCACTGAGACCAATCACAACTTTATAAGGAGAAACATCAGATGAGTAATACTAACACCAACGTCTCCATTAAACCAGAAACTCGTAACCACCAAGGGTTCTTCGTCCGTGACGGACAGTACCAGCTTATGGGCGTTGATGAGTCCGGCTGGGCGCTCATCTGCTTTGATGATGTGAGCTGCCACTATGTTGATCCCGACAATCTAGAATCTGTCGAAGACCTAGTTGACTAGACGCATCAAGGTCTAAGGTTCTGGATGTTCCGGACTCGAAAACAGAAGACTCTAACTAAAAATCCTCTTGGCAACACCTCCTCAGGTGTTGCCTTTTTCAGGGCCAAGCTTCTCAGCCTAGATTCTCGCTACTGGCGAGCCAAAACATCCTGCAACGCCGGCTTGAGAGTAGCAAAGTGATAGTCAAACCCCGCCGCCAAAGTCTGTGTAGGCAACACCTGTTGACCATCTAAGACGACCATTGCCCCTTCACCGAGGAGCAACTCCAGGGCAAACTCAGGAACCGGCAGCCAGGAGGGACGAGACATCACCTCGCCTAAGACGTGACAGAGGGTTTTCATCCGCACCGGGTTGGGGGCTGTGGCATTGTAGACACCAGACAAGTCTGGATTGGAGAGGGCCTCGGCGAGAAAACGCACCACATCTTGACGGTGAACCCAAGACACCCACTGTTGGCCACTGCCAATCGGTCCCCCGGCAAATAACTGAAATGGGGTCAACATTTTGGCTAAAGCACCGCCATCGGGACCGAGAACAATGCCAAAGCGGGCAATCACTAAGCGAGTTCCGGCGGCGGTGACGGACTCGGCGGCGGCTTCCCAGGCCTGACAGACTTGGGCTAAATAATCATCACCTGGGGCGCTGGTTTCATCAAAGACCGCCGTTTCACTGGTTCCGTAATAGCCGACGGCTGAGGCGTTGACTAGCACTTGGGGCGTTTCTGGGGCGGCGGCGATCGCCTCGACGAGTTTTTCGGTGGTCTGTGTACGACTATCGAGGATTTTTTGCTTATATTCAGGAGTCCAACGGTGATCAGCAATGGGCGCACCGGCTAAATTGACCACCCCAGTACAGCCAGAAATGGACTCCTGCCAGGGGCCGGACTGGCGAGGATCATAGGGGACAACCTCCACCGTTGGAAAGGTTGAGGCGGGAAATTGTTGTTTCCCTCGTTGGGGATTGCGGGTTAACAGCACCACCGAAGCGCCGTCCTGAGTTAGCTGTCGTACCAATTGTTGCCCGACAAAACCCGTTCCGCCTGCGATCGCCACTTTCATCATTAAAGCCTGAAGTTGAGATTTCCCTATTCATACTATCAATGAGGGGATTTCCATGTAAGATTTGTGTAACAACCCGGCCGTTAAATCGGAACCAGCTTTCACTCTGGCATCTGCCATCTGTTCGCGCGTGGAAGAACGACTACAAAAACTCTTATCTCATTGGGGCATCGCCTCCCGACGCCGTGCCGAGGATTTAATTCGTCAAGGACGAGTTAGCCTAAACGGGACCCGGGCTGAATTGGGGGCGAAAGCTCATCCTGAACGCGATCGCATCCTCGTGGATGGTCGCGCCGTGAATCCGGCTCAAGAACCGCAACGACGGTATATCCTCCTCAATAAACCGGCCGGTGTCGTCAGCACCTGTCGGGATACCCATGGACGACCGACGGTACTCAGTCTTTTGCCTCGACATTTAGCCCAAGGACAAGGACTCCACCCTGTGGGTCGTCTTGATGTAGACTCCACTGGAGCGCTGTTACTAACCAATGATGGTGGACTAACCTATGCTTTAACCCATCCCCGCTATCATGTAGCCAAGACCTATGAGGTTTGGGTCCAAGGCTCCCCGTCAGAGGGACGATTGCAGCAATGGCGAGACGGGATTATCCTGAATGAGCGCCAAACTCTACCCGCTCAGGTGCAGGTCAAATCTCGGCAGGGCCAACGGCGAACTCAACTTGAAGTGGTGTTAACAGAGGGTCGCAATCGCCAGATTCGTCGTGTGGCTGAACAACTCGGCCATCCCGTTGAGAGATTGCACCGCACGAAGATTGGCCCAGTTCAACTCAACGACGGAAGACCCGAGAATGGCTTAGCTCCAGGGTGTTATCGCGGTTTGACCCAATCAGAAATTAACGCGTTACAGTCATGGCAAACGCAACTCACCCTAAAATCAGTAGGCGTGCGATCGAAGCTCAAGGAGCACAGCGGATGAAGTTCTCGTGGATGCAGTTCAAACGAAAACCGAAACAGGAAAAGCTTAGTCTTCCCGAGATCCAAGCTCAAACCCTAGCGACGATGGGCGCCGAGTTGCGGGAACTTCGTCAGGAGCAGTCTGTGGCGATCGATACGATCGCCCGACAAACCCTGATTCCGGCTCGCCTACTACGGGCCATTGAAGACGGTGACCTCGCTAAGCTTCCCGAACCGGTCTATGTTCAAGGATTCTTGCGACGCTTCGCGGATTATGTCGGGCTAGATGGATCAGCCTATGCCCGAGACTTTCCCACCGGCTATGAGCTCAAAACCGCCAAGTCTGGTTGGCAGGGGTCACCAATCACTCAACTACGTTCGTTCCATCTTTATCTTCTCTATATTGTCTTGGTGATCATCTCGGTTCAAGGACTCTCAGAATCGGTCAACTCCGATTCTCGCAGTCCCGATAGTTCTATACCCCCCTCGCAAACGGCTGATAATCTCGATGAGTTGGCCCCAACTCCGGGTTCTGGGGATGTCTCACTCCCTGAGATTACCCCGTCAACGGTAACCGCCAACGCTAGTTCCTCAGAGCCGGGGAACAATCCCTCTCAACAGGTCCAAGTGGGGGTGACTCTCACGGATGAGTCCTGGATTCAGGTAGTCGCTGATGGGGAGACAACGTTTGAGGGAATGCTTAGTCAGGGAACTCACACCTGGAGTGCTAACCGTGAACTGACGGTGATTGCGGGGAATGCTGGGGGGGTGATGATCGCGGTCAATGGTGATGAGGCGCAACCGATGGGGGCACCGGGAAGTGTTGAGGAATTGACCGTTGTGGCCAATTCACAGACGGGAGCGGGGTCTGGAAATGCTCCCACATCGGCGAACTAATGGTCAGATGGTTTGGGAGATGCTTATCTTGGCTGACCTTGTGGCATTCTAAACACTGTCTGCTTAAGGCTATGGGTAAGGGGTCAATGGCCTTAGATCAAATAATGGGTTACATTCGGCAACGATTGACTCAGGAGTTTCAAGGAGTTTCTATGAAATCACTAATTCGCTGGGGCGCTATGGCTGGACTCGTGGCAGGGACGCTTCTGGGCGCGATCGCCGCCCCCACGCCAGCATTCGCCTTGTCTGAAGACGAAATCATGCAAAAGCTATCATCGATTCCAGTTTTTGCAATTACGGATGCTGAGGGGTCGCCTCTGATTGCCAGTATTGCCAATCCTGAACGGGATGGCCAAATGACTGAGGTGGCTGGGGTGTTTATGAACCCCCAAGATGCTAATCGCTTTGTCGAACGCCTAACACAAGAGCAACCGGAAATGGCGGGAGAGGTTCAGGTGACGGTGATTTCTCTGGCAGAAATTTATCAGCTTGAACAAAGGAACCGGGAGCAAAATACTCCGATTGAGTTTTCCTATGTTCCCACGCGTCAGGATCTTGAATCGGCGGTGTCTGTGCTGCTCGATCATGGCCGGGAAGATGAACTCCTGCAACAAAATGGAGAATATGTCTATCCTGGCGTACCGCTGTTTATGGCAACGGCTGGCCCGGAGCAAGGCAATCTGACGGTTGAGTTTAACGGAGAAGTGGTGATTCCTCTATTTTTTGATCGGGGTGATTTGGATAATGTGATCGCTCGCTTCGAGCAACAACAGCCTGATTTTGCTTCCACGGTGGAAACGGATGTGGTTCAACTTGAGGGGGTCTTGGAAACGCTGCGAAATGAAGAAAATGACATGATGGGACAGTTGATGTTTATTCCCGACAGTGAGTCCTTAGAGTTTGTCAGGAACATGATGCAGGAGATGCAACAGCAGCAACAGCAGCAACAACCCCAACTTCAGCCGGGAGAGGGTGCGCCCCCAATCCCCGGTTCGGGGCGATAAGCTATGGGGCTAATGTCTCAGCCGCCAAGATGTCACGAAGGTGATTCGGGTCGGGGTGCAAGGGTTGAGGTAACGGTTTCTGACCTGCGGGCCTGGCGTAATCAGGCCCGCAGCGCGGCTTTAGCTGAGGAGATTGACCCGGCTGAGGTGGATTGGCTGTTAGATGAGGGGGCTAGGTTGGATCGCCTCGGGTTCCGATTGGGACAGCCGGGCGATCGCCTCGGACTGAGTCGTTCTCTTGAGGAACTGACGCAACTCTGGACGCAACGTCTGGGCGATCGCACCCCGGTGCAATATCTCCTCGGTTCCGTTCCCTGGCGCAACTTCAACCTCCTCGTCTCCCCAGCCGTCCTCATTCCGCGCCCAGAAACCGAAGCCATGATTGACATTGTTCTGGAGACGAAAGGGGCAGATAGCGCCGGAATTTGGGTCGATTTAGGCACGGGAAGCGGGGCGATCGCCCTTGGACTCGCTCAAGCCCTCCCCAGGGCTAAAATCTATGCTGTAGACTGTAGTGCCGAGGCCCTCAATCTGGCTCAAAACAATGCTGACGCTCATGGATTGGGCGCTCGCATCGAATTTCGGCAAGGTAGTTGGTTTGAACCTCTAGCTGAGCAACAAGGACAACTCGAAGGAATGGTCTCCAATCCTCCCTATATCCCCAGTGGCGAGATTCCCCACCTACAACCGGAAGTCAGCCGCCACGAACCCCACCTAGCCCTCGACGGTGGCGACGATGGTTTAACGGCTCTACGTTACCTAGTTCAAACGGCTCGGGCCTATCTGCAACCCGGAGGACTTTGGCTCGTCGAAATCATGAGCGGCCAATCTGCTGCGGTCTGTCAACTCCTCCAAGATAGTGGCGTCTATCATAATCTCCGCGTAATTCAGGATTTTGCGGGCCATGATCGTTTTGTTCGAGCCAACCTCAGAAATAAACAGAACAGTTGAGAGGAGATCCGTTCCCTGACGACCCGTTGCAGAATCCTGAACTAGCCATAGACAATTGACCATGGGGAAAAGAATATGCCCCTACTGTTCCCTATTCCTTTCTTTGCCTATGTTTTATGCTTACAACGACCTAGTTAAAGCTGCTCAATCTGGATTTGTGGTCAGTTTTCCGACGGATACTGTTCCAGCGTTAGCCATTGATCCCCACAAAACTGAGGCAATTTATCAACTCAAACAACGGAGTCTCGATAAACCCTTGATTCTGATGGGAGCGAGTCCCGAAGACCTTTGGGATTATGTTGAGGGAACCCCGGATGAACAGGAAATTTGGCAAAAGATGGCTCAACAGTATTGGCCAGGTGCATTGACCCTGGTTCTTCGGTCCAGTGCGAAAGTGCCGCCAGGGATGAATCCCAGCGGTTCTGGAACTTTGGGGATTCGGGTTCCTGATTGTGCGATCGCCCAGAAACTATTATCCGTCACCGGCCCCCTAGCGACCACCAGTGCCAATCGCTCTGGGGAACCCCCCTTACAAGCGGCGGCCGACATCGATGGGGCCTTTCCCACAGTGTGCGTGTTAGAGCCAGATGTCTATCAGAACCGTATCGGCTCAGGATTACCCTCGACCGTTGTGCAATGGACTGGGGGAGATTGGCGGATTCTGCGACAGGGAGCAGTAGAGTTGTAGAGGTTGACCCAGCTACGGATGAGACCGTTAAGCTGGGGGTTAATCGAGAAGACTCTTAGAAACTGGCATGACCCTAGATCACCCGGACTTGTCTCAGGAGAATGATGTCACTCTGACTGAGGCGGAGTTAGCACAAATCGCTGATCCCCAACTTCGTCAACGAGTGGCGGCGTTGGTTGAGCAGGGCGATCGCCTCCAGGCTGAGCGCCAGTCCCTGCTACAGCGTCTGAAAGACCTACAACTGCAACTTCATCTGACTCAAGAGATGTGTCGGTTTAAGGGGGGCTTTTTGGCGCGGATATCCCACGAGTTGCGATCGCCGCTGAGTGGATTGATTGGCACTCACCAACTGATTTTGAATGATTTATGTGAGAACCAAGAAGAAGAACGAGACTTTCTCAGTCGCGCTCATGAGTATTCCCTGAAAATGGTGGAGATGCTGGATATCGTCCTCAAGGTGGCCCGGGCCGAACAGGGGCGATCGCCGCTGAAAGTCGAACCTGTGCGCCTCTATGATGTATTTGAGGAAGTACAGGAACTCTCGGCCATGCAGGTGGCGAACCGCAACTATCACTATGACGTACAAATGCCGGCTGGGGATCTTTGGGTAGAAGCCGATTACAAACCCCTGGTGCAAGTGTTGTTACATCAAATCATCGCCGCCGTAGATGGGATGAGTGAAGGCAGTTTGCGGTTGTCGTCCCAAGCGGGAAGGGACCATGATATCTATATTTGGCTCGATTCCCCCTGTCCCTTGGACATTTGGAATGAACCCATCGACCAGTTGCGATCGCCCTCTCCCGAGCCAAAAATCCCCGTTTCTGCGACAGAATTGCCTCACCTCTCAGCAGGGTTAAGTTGGCTGGTCGATTATACCTTATTAGAGATTATGGGAGGTGAGTTAGACATCCTCCAACCGCCTCCCGATGCTGAGTCCGGTTGGCTTAGTCGGCTTCAATACCGGCTGCAACAGGTTCCTCCACCCCCGGAAACTGAGTCAGAATGAGTTGGTTTTGCAGAACCATAGTCGTGGTTTGGTTTTCCTCGAAGCCAATGCGCTCGTAGAATCGTTGCTGGTGAGTCGTCATCAGATAAACTCGTTCAACCCGATTCATTTGCGGATGACTCAAAAGGGTTTCGACCATCTTGCGGCCGAGTCCTACACCGCGATATTCCGGGTGAATCACCACATCCCAGATGGTGGCCCGGAAGACCCCATCGGACGTAGCGCGAGAGAAGCCGATGAGGCGATCGCCATCCCAGACGGTAATCGTGGGGACACTGTTCTCAATGGCGATTTTCCAGTCCTCGAAACTGCGATCGGCGGCCCAAAAGGCTGAGAGTTCAAATAAAGACTTAAGTTGCGTGAAATCAATCTCGGATTTACGCGAGCAGAAGCGAATGTGACGGCAATCCATAACGCTTGGTATCTCCTTGCCCCAGCTCTGAGAGAGGGACTTTTGTGGTGTGTTGTGGTCAAGCTGAAATAGTTTTAGCAAACTTTGCCAAATTTTAGTATCGGCAAATACAAACTTAGCGATCGTTTTGTGACAAGAAGAAGGGAACAGGGAATAGGGAACAGGGAACAGGGAACAGACACAACGTAGGGGCGTACCCTTGTGGTCGCCCTAGCCGGTAGGATGTGTTCGGGCATTAACAGCCGCTTGGGTTTTGACCACTCCTGTTCAACTTGCCCGAACGCATCATTCATACCGGGAAACCTTCTAAAAAAAAAGCAGCACGTTCTCAGAAGAAAACGTACTGCCAAACCAGACTAGAGCCAGTCGAGCCAGCATAATGCTGCAAGTGGACTGATTCCAATTTGTCTATTCTTAAGCCTCAGAAGGAGCATAAACGCTCACCTTCTTGCGGCTGCGGGTTTTATGCTCAAACGTGACAATTCCATCAATCAGAGCAAAGAGGGTGTCATCCTTACCCAAACCAACATTGGTTCCAGGATGGATTTTCGTACCCCGTTGGCCAATCGCTGGGAATTAGAGTCGCGACCGTTTCTTGTACTACCGGTTCCTTTCTTGTGAGCCATGATTCAAAAATCTCCACGCTACAGTATCTTCAAGGTGTTTCCACCCAACGCGGGGATAGAGACAGAGGCGACTACTATCCCCACAAACTTCTATTCTGCCTCAGCCGAGACCATTTCAGCCACCTCAGCCGGTTCATCAGCCATAGCTGGTTCCAAATCTAAGCTACGGGGAGCGGGGATTTCAGCCTCCGCCAACACCGTACCATTGACCGAAATACTAGACACCGCAAAACGGGTTAGTTCTTGGCGATGTCCCCGTTTCTTGCGGGTTTTCTTCTTCGGCTGCATCTTATAGACAATCACCTTACGACCCCGGAGATGTTGCAGCACCGTCCCCCGAACCGTTGCGCCTTCAACCCAGGGTTGACCGACGTGAGCCTCGTCTTCATTGCGGATAAACAGCACCTTATCGATGGTGATTTCGTCTCCAGGAGCCGCATCGAGCAGGTTTACATCATAGAACCGACCGGGTTCTACCATGATCTGGGTTCCGCTGGTTTCAATAATTGCGTAAGTCATTCAACTGTCCTCAAAACTATGCCGTAGGGGTAGCCAAAGGTCGCCGGTTAGGTCGAGTTGGCGTGGATTTGGCGTTTTCATCACCCGTTCCGAGCAGTGACACAAAACTAAACCCCTGATTATCACCCATGGGTGTAGGGGCTGTCAAGTTTCTCTGCGATCGTGTTACTCTTCTTCGTCGCCGTCTTCGTCATCGGCATCCGGTTGTTCGACCGGTTGCTTGATGGTGAGATAGCGCAGGACATCATCGGAGAATTTCATCGCCTTTTCCATGATAGCGATGGACGCGCCAGGAGCCTTGTAGTTCATTTGCACATAGACGCCATCCCGATGTTTAAGGATGTCGTAGGCTAGGCGACGCTTGCCCCGATGTTGAACATCGAGTTCTTCTGCGCCGTTTTCGAGCAAAATATTGCGATATTTGTCGATTTCCCCATCCGTGCGCTCTTCGCCGATGTCAGGGCGCAGGATGTACATGGTTTCGTAAATAAACTCTTTCATTCGCCGTTGTGAAGTCCTTGTGGTCAGAGTGGCTTCGGTGTCCTCCTCATTGCTGAGTGGCACTGAAGCAAGGATCTTCCACTATATCGCAAAAGAGGGCGCGATCGA
Organism: uncultured Phormidium sp.; assembly: GCA_964644215.1. Classification (GTDB taxonomy): domain Bacteria; phylum Cyanobacteriota; class Cyanobacteriia; order Cyanobacteriales; family Geitlerinemataceae; genus Sodalinema. The sequence continues at coordinate 19 of CAZXWM010000128.1, read as the reverse complement.
CGAATGAATAAGGTCGTCT
>CAZXWM010000127.1:0-10306 GCA_964644215.1 uncultured Phormidium sp. | reverse complement strand
ACCCGATCGCGAGCATCCTTATGGACATCAGAAGTTTGAAGCCATTGGCGCTTTGGGGATTGCGGCGTTTCTGGGGGCGGCGTTTTTCGAGATTCTCAAGGGGGTACTCGAGCGTCTGTTGGCCGATGAGAACCCCGTGACGATGTCTCCGCTGGTTCTCTGGCTCATGCTCTTTGTGTTGGGGGTCAATATCCTCGTCACCTATTATGAGCGACGGGTGGGCCTGAAACTCGGCAGTAAAATTTTGATTGCTGATGCTCACCATACCATGAGTGATGTCTGGATTACGATTACGGTGATGCTAGGGCTGATTGGGGTGTGGCTGGGGTATCCCCAGTTGGATATTCTCTTGGCGATTCCGGTGGCTGGGTTAGTCTTTCGCAGCGGCTGGGAGGTGTTGCGGGAGAATTTACCCTGGTTGATTGATGAGATGGCGATCGCCCCCGAAGCCATCCATGATCTGGTTATGGAGGTTCCTGGAGTCATCAACTGTCATGATATCGCCTCGCGGGGCTTAAATGGCCGCCAGTTGTTTGTGGAGATGCACGTTGTGGTTGATGCTCAAGATTTAGCGACGGCTCATGGGATTACCGAAGATATTGAAGCGAAACTTGAAGATCGTTTTTCCCCGATTCGCCTGACGATTCACATGGAACCGCCGAACTATCAATCTGAGAAAATTAGTTACGGCGATGACTCCGATAATAAGTAAGAATGGTTGGTTCTTTAGTGTTTAATTATTGATTATTAGCTGTCAATTCCTACATCAATATGCCTGGAAAATCTGCTCTAAACCGCCTCTGGGAGTCTGCAACGCCTAATCCTCAGGTTTTCGAGCCCGATCGCCTCACGCATCTCCCCGACCCCGTACAACGCTACCTCAACCATAGTATTGCCCCAGGAACGCCCCTGGCCACCGCTGTTCACTTGCAGATGCACGGCCGGATTAAACTCAATACTTGGTCTCCCTTCCAAGCTGAACAAGTTATCGTTTGGAATCAGGGCATGATTTGGAGTGCAACAGCCTGGATGAAGGGACTTTTGCCGATTTTGGGGGCTGATTCACTCGTCAATGGCTGCGGGCGTTTAGAGTGGAAACTTCTGGGACTGATTCCGGTCATGACGGCGGACGGAGACGACATCACCCGTTCGATTATTGGACGAATGCAAGGCGAAAGTATTTGGCTTCCTTCGGTTTTAGCGAATCGCGATCGCCTCTGGACGGTTCTCAATGACATGGAGATTGAAACGCCGATTCACCTATTGGGAGAAACGACAGGGTTACGATTACGTCTCGGTCTTCAAGGACAACTCGAACAAATCAGGTTTCAACGTTGGGGAAATCCTGATGAGACGAGCTATGGCGATCGCCTCTTTTCTGGAGTCATGGATGCAGAAACTGAGGTTGGCGGCTATCGGATTCCCAGTCAATTTTCTGTCGGTTGGGGACAGGTTGAGTCAGACAATATTGACGAGACGGCGTTTTTCCAGGCGACCCTCGATCGCCTCAGCTACCGCTAATGATTAAAACGCCAGTTTGCGTAGATAAGGAAGAGACATCGCTATAAAAAATAGGGTTAATTGAGTTACCACAATACTCGGGCCTGAGGGTAAATCAAAAAGAGCAGATAGTAACATTCCTCCGACAGCACTAAATGCACCAATCAAGGAGGAAATTATGATATAATGGGAAAATTTGCCGGTAATAAATTGGGCAGCAGAAGCAGGAATAACGACAAAGGCACTGATAAGTAATACTCCAATTGCTTTAATAGAAATACCTACAACTAAAGCCAATAAAACAACAAATAACATTCGCTGAATCGAGACTGAAATTCCCCGAGCTATGGCTAATTCTTCGTGGAGAGTAACGAGCATTTGAGTGTTTAGGGTTAAGCCCAAAAATAAAATACAAGCTACGAGAATAACAGCACTAAAAACCAAATCTTCGGAGCGAATTGCTAAAATATCTCCAAATAAAAGCTTTTTAAGTCCTCCCTTATATTGACCCACAAAACTGAGTAAGATAATGGCTAGTGCCAATGACGAAGAATAGATGATATTCAAAAGAGCATCTGTCCAAAGTTTCGTTCTTTCTAGTAAATAGGATACAACGAGGGCAAAGACAACGGCAAAGGGTAATAACACTACGGTTGGATTGAGTCCAAATACTATGCCTAGACTGATTCCAAGCAGGACTGAATGGCCCAACGTATCACTAAAAAATGATAACTGTCGTAATACGGCAAAACTCCCGAGGAGTCCTCCTGTTATACCAGTCAAAACACCACCAATTAAGGCGCGGTGCATGAACGGAAGTTGAAACAAATCGGCGACACGAGTGAGTTCAGCAGTCAAAGACATGAGAATGAGAATTTAATAATGAGAATGGTGGTAGGGAGTGCGTTCATTTCCATAGGCGGCGACCAGATTTTCGGGAGAAAGGGCAATTTCGGGAACTCCCTGACAGCGTAGGGTGCGGTTGAGACAGAGGACGCGATCGCAATGTCGCCGGACCATTTCTAAGTCATGGGAAATTTGTAAAATTGCCCAACCTTGCTCCCGTTTCAATTGGTAGAGTAACTGATAAAACTCTGATTCACTTTGAATATCTAAACCGGCGGGCGCTTCATCTAAAATCAACAAACTGCGGGGACGAACTAAACAGTAAGCTAGTAGCACTCGCTTCATTTCCCCACCTGAGAGATTGCTGATGGGTTGCGATCGCAAATGAGCCGCATCAACCCGCGCTAACGCTTGACGCACATGGTGAAATCGCGCTCTCGCACCCACCCAGGGAAGACGGATTCCCGGTGCATCCCAACCCAAGCCAACCAACTCTTCAACAGTGATTGGAATGCGACGATCAAAGAGGAAATTTTGGGGCAGATAAGCGATTTGCTCACGAACCTGGGACGGGAGTTTTCCTTTACGGCTTAAAGGCTGTCCCAAGATAAAAACATCACCGGCTTTTCTCGGTAAAATCCCCAATAATGCTTGAACCAGAGTACTTTTTCCCGCACCGTTGGGGCCAACAATGGCGGTGTCTGTACCCGCATCTAGGGAAAACGAGACCTCTTGCACGGCGGCATAGGTCTCACGATAAACCGTCAAGTTATCAACGGTCATTACAATCTCAGTCAAACTTTCCCTCCATTGTTATCGATGGTAACTCGATGAATCTTGCCATTTTAGCTATTGTAGTGGTTTCCTTGGTTCCTTTAATGACTTGCATGAGCCAGTTCAGGGACATCAAGATACCACCAAGATTGAGCAGATCCCCCAAAGGCGGCTGTCAGATTATCCAAGTTCTCACGCATCATGGTCAAGTAAGCTTCAGGTTCCATGTCTTCAGGACGATTGGCGATTTCTAGGGGACTGAAAATGCTCACATTAATGCCTAAATCTCCAGCCAAGCTGCTGAATGTGTCTTCTCCGGCTTGAGGTTCAGCCAAAAGGGTCTTGAGATTGGTTTGGGCCACTTGGTCCGAGATTCGCTGCACATCTCCTGGAGACGGATTCGATTCGGGGACATCCACCAAGAAATCGGTTTCTAAATTGTAGCTCTCGGCAAAGTAGGGGGCAAAGTCGTGGAAAACGATAAAGGTTTCTCCCGCGTAGGGCTCTAAGGCGTTGCTAATGTCGGCATCGAGATCTCGTAACTGCTCAATATACGCCGCTGCATTGGCGGTGTATTCGGCTTCGCCCTCGGGGTCTCTCGAAATTAGACCATCACGGATGTTTTCGACTTGTTGGATGACACGTTTGGGATCGAGCCAGATGTGAGGGTTATGCTCTCCGTGAGCATGAGTATGACCCTCGTGGTCGTGGTCGTGGTCATCATCATGGCCATCATCATGGTCGTGGTCGTGGTCGTGGTCGTGGTCATGGTCGTGGTCATGGTCATCATCACCGTGACTATGACCTCCAGTGTCCTTGTTAGAGAGAAGACTCACGTCCTCACTGCTATCGATGATTAACAGATCGGGATTCTCAGCATTGGCAACGAGGCTGTCGAGATAGAACTCGACCCCTAACCCATTTTTGACCAAGATGTCTGCGTTGGCTAAGGTTTGAACCTCAGCGGGCCGGGCTTGATAGTCGTGAGGATCGACCCCCAGGGGCAAGAGTTGCATGACTTCAGCCCGATCGCCCACGACGGCTTTGGTGAACTGAGTCATCGGCATAAAGGTGGTCACAACTTGCAGTTCTTCAGTCTCTCCATCTCCTAAGGGGACTTGAGTGGTGTCATTGGGGTCTGCGGCACAACTACTCAAACCCACTAGGGTGACGGAGGTGGCGATCGCCCACAGGGGACGAACCCAGCGACGAGGTGGGGTCAAGAGTGTTGGCAGATGGGCAATAGACATGGTTGCAGTCCTCAATAATGGGGTCGCAGCTTGAGAGGTATTTGTGAATGATAATCATTATTGCAGATTTTGCAGCAGTTCGCCCCTCAAATCCCAAAGTCTGAGTACATCTCTACAAAAAAACAGTCTACAAAAAACCAGTTTTACGACGACGTTGCCTCCAGATGAGCCAGTCCCCCGCTTGTCCTAGAGCCGCCAAAGCCGTCCCACTGGGATTCCAGGCCAACGCCGAAAACCCGGCTTCGGCTCCATCGAGGAGTTGCACCACCTCAACAGCATCCTGCCACAGACAAATTGAGCCATCTTCCGAGGCCGAGGCCAGTAGCTGAGTTTTGGGTTGAAAGGCGATCGCACTGACGCGAGCATTATGCAGTTCCAACACTTGAGGATTCCAACCGTCGTCATCCTGCTGATGTTTATGCCAGATGACAATCCCCTCGCGACTGCTTGAAGCCAACAAGGGGGCTTCTCCCAACCAAAACTCAGACCAAGCCAAGTCTCGGACCTTACCTGGGAACCCTTGCATTTGCCAAGGATAGGGATTACCCATGGCCCAAACCACCAGAGTTCGATCCATGTTTCCCGAAGCCAGATATTCCCCATTGGTTGACCACGCCAAACAGACACTGACCGTAGGAAGTTCGTGGATTTGGGGGTCTTCATCCCAATCCTGACAATTCCAAACTTTAATCCCTTGATGGCCCCCCGCCGCTAACTGAGTTCCCTCGGGATGCCAGGCTAAATCCAACACCGAGGAGGATTCAAACATTAGAGTTGTGACCACCTCCGCCGCTTCAGCATCCCAAACTTGCACATAGGAGCCTAACCCTATGGCCAGCTCATTACGCTGAGGATGCCAAGCCAGATGATCCAACCAAGTGCGGGAATTGTCCAGGCGGCTAATTCGCTCAGGAGAGGCTCCCAAACGCCAAATCAGTAAGGTTCCCGCTTGTCCTCCAGCGGCCAAAAATTGACCATCAGAGGAGATGGCCAGCACATCGATGGATTGGCCATCGGCTTCCTGGAGTATCTGTTGGGGTCCCCCGTCGAGAGAAATCAGGACAATCTCGCCGGCGGCCGAGGCCATGGCCACCTGAGTCCCGTCGGGAGTCCAAGCCAGGGTCGTTCCATAGTCGCGTAACTGACCCCGACGCGCTTGTTTGAGGGGAGATTTCCTTAGACCAGACACGCGCGAAAATCCTCTCGTAACTGTGTTTCATCGAGATCGCGACCAATGAAGACGAGTTCATTTTTGCGGGTTTCCTGGGGCTTCCAGGGGCGATCGGGGGAGCCATCGAAGAGCATATGCACCCCTTGGAAGACAAAGCGATTATCTTCCCCATCCAGATTCAAAATACCTTTCATACGAAAGATGTTTGGCCCTTGAGTTTGCAACAACTCACTCAGCCAAGCATTCAGTTTCTCACCATCTACGGCCCCGGCTTCGACGAGGGCGATCGATCCCACCGTCTCATCATGCTCATGGGCATCTTCTTCTAGGAACTGCGGATCGACTTCCAAGGCTCGATTGAGATCAAAGGCCTTAACCCCAAGAATATCATTCATCTCAATGGCAGCATCTTGAGTGCGATAGACCTTGGCCATGATATTCATTGAACGGATGCGGGTTTCGAGGTCTTGTAATTCGGCTTCGCTGACTAAATCCGTCTTGTTGAGCAGAATCACATCGGCAAAGGCGATTTGTTCTTGAGCTTCGTCGGCATCCCAGTGATCATGGATATGCTTGGCATCTACCACGGTGACTACCGCATCTAGGTTGAGCTGCTCCTGCATATCTTCATCGACGAAGAAGCTTTGAATCACGGGGGCTGGGTCAGCTAAGCCGGTGGTTTCAATCACCAAGTGGTCAAATTTATCGCGTCGCCGCATCAGATTACCGATAATGCGAATTAAATCTCCCCTTACGGTGCAACAGATACAGCCATTATTCATCTCAAAAATTTCTTCGTCGGCATCAATCACCAATTGGTTGTCAATGCCGACTTCGCCAAACTCATTAACGATGATGGCGACTTTTTTGCCATGTTCGTGGGTGAGGATGCGGTTGAGGAGTGTCGTTTTCCCAGCACCGAGATACCCGGTGAGGACGGTTACAGGAACGGTGTTGAGCATGGGGGTGTTGACCATATATCTTGAGGCTGTGGCGGCTAGTGACTATGGTAGATGATAATTGTTTTCATTGTCGAGATGCTTCAGTTGAGGAGTCTCGGCCATGCCAAGTCTGTCGGGCCTGTTCGTGAACCTGTTGCCAGGGGCGTTGCTGTTGACGGGCGATCGCCGCCACATCCTCATATTCGGGCTGTACGTTAACAATGGCCCCGCTGGCATCGCTGGCAATTTTCAGACGAACGGTTTGGCCGTCAACAGTTACCGTCTCGAAGCGACGAGAGAGAACTGATCGCGGTTGAATACGCTGGCGAATCCCTAGAGTCGTGGTTTCTTGGAAAATCACCTGTTCGCAGATCCCTTGTATCTCGGGAGAACAAATCACCGTTAATAAGATTCCGGGGCGGGATTTCTTCATCTGAACTGGTTGCGTGAAGACATCCAAGGCCCCAACGTCAAACAGGCGATCGCAGGTATAGCCAATCACCTGGGGAGTCGTGTCATCTAACTGAGTTTCCAAAACACAGACGCGATCGCTCCCCCAGAGCGGCTCATCACACTCTCCCACCCAGAGACGCAACAGATTGGGAATTGGCAACTCTTGCGTTCCCGCTCCCAACCCCGTTTGTTGTAATCTCATCGCGGGAACCCCAGCAAATTGATCCGCCAGAGTCACCATTAACGCCGCTCCCGTTGGCGTGACTAACTCCCGCTGAATGCCATTGTCATAGAGTTTTACCCCACGCATCTCAAACAATTTCAACACCGCCGGCACCGGAACCGGCAGCCGTCCATGAGCCGCTTTCACCGTACCGCCGCCGCTGGGGAGAGGCGAACAAAAAATCTGCTCAACATCGAGCCAATCCAAACCGATACAAGTTCCCACAATATCAACGATCGCATCGACAGCCCCCACCTCATGAAAATGCACGCGATCGGGGCTAATCCCGTGAACAGCCCCTTCAGCAGCGGCTAAACGTCGAAACACCTTCAAACTCCAATCCCTGGCACGCTGGCTCAAATTCGCGCCCTGAATCATGGTTTCAATCTCGGGCAGATGACGAGTGCCGTGATCGTGATGATGCCCCTCAAACGTCGGGGGTTCCTCAGTGGCCTTGGCTAACTCCACATGAAGTTTTAACCCGGCTTGACCGTTGCGATGGACTCGTTCAGGCCGCAAACTGAAGGCATCGGGCAGACCTAAGCCGGCCAGTTGTTGTTCAAGATAGTCCAAGGGGAGGCCAGCATCGAGCAACGCCCCGAGACACATATCCCCAGCGATACCCGTTGGACAATCAAAATAAGCAATGCGACGACGAGTCATAACCTGTTGTTTTGCCCTCGAAAACCCGTTAGACGGGGAAACCAATGCGATTATAGGTTGGCAGCGCCAGCAAATGCAGCCCATACATCTGATTATTGCAACACTATGGCAACCATTTACGAAGTTCATCCGGACACCCCGCAACCTCGGCGAATAGAGGAAGTTAAAGCGGCCCTGGCTCAAGGGGCTGTGATGTTATATCCCACCGATACGGTTTACGCCATCGGTTGTGACATCAGCGTTAAGTCTGCTGTGCAACGAGTTCGTCAAATTAAACAACTGTCCAATGAAAAACCCTTAACCTTTCTTTGCCCCTCTCTCTCGAACATTGCCAGTTATGCTCAAGTTGCCGATCCGGCCTATCGAATTATGAAACGTCTTATCCCTGGGCCGTTTACCTTTCTCTTGCCGGCGACGAAGCAAGTGCCAAAACTGGTGATGTCTCCCAAACGCAAAACTACGGGGATTCGGGTTCCCGATCGCCCCGTCTGTCTTGCCCTCCTAGATGCCTTGCAAGTTCCCATTGTCTCAACTTCGGCCTATCTGCTCGATAAGGAGCATAGTACGCCGATTCCCACGTTGGAGGTGGGCCAAACCCTGGATAAAGCTGAATTGTTCGACGCTTTTGAGAAACTCGTTGACCTAATTATCGACGATGGCAGCGAACCGGGGTATGAAATGTCCACCATTTTAGATTTAACAGATGCCAATCATCCCGAAATTGTCCGTCAAGGGCTGAATTGGGAAACAGCAGCGGCTTGGATTTAATATAGCCGATCGCCGTCATTGAGAAGCCAGGCTCTATACCTCCGTTGTTTGTGCCAATTGGTACGGTGATCTTGAGGGGGGCGATCGCTCCGGGAACTGGTCCAGTCATCTGATGCCGAGTACCGGGTAGCGATCGCTCCCCTCTCGCCCCCGTTGGGACTGGGGTTGCGGTGGTTTTGGGACTTCCCGAACCCATGAGGAAATCGGGGCAGTTGAGCAACTGGTTAAACGGCGATCGCAAGGTTGAAAGAGTGGCATGAACGGGGGCTATGTTGGCTCAAACGCTTTCTACAGTTGAAGTATGGACAGCACAGAACCGTCAACGGATTTAACTGTGAGGTTCACCAACCAACTTGTGTTCTAGCCAGTGCGCTACCTGCCACCTACCATCATGACTATTAAACTTGAAACCTCCTTCCACCGTGACCTCGACCAACGCAACCTTAACCAAGGTGACATTGACTCAACTCAATCCCAGCCAATGTCATCATCCCCCACGTCTCGCCCCGCCGCCGACCCCCTAGCAGACACCCTAAACCAGCGGCTGGCCGAAGCGATCGAAACTCGCTCTCGCAGCGCCCAAGCCGTCGCCGAACGGATTGCCCGAGAAGTCGAGCGGATTTGCGAAAAGAGCGATCGCATCCAACGCTCGGGAGAAGTTAAAAAATGGCAACTGAACCTGGCTCAACACCGGATTCAAAAAATCGCCGGTTACTACGAACTCGGCTCAAAACGCGGCCGCAGTGAACTGCACAGCAACCTAAGTGTGATTGTCTATCGCCATATTGCCCCCAGCCGCGCTCGCCTCGGCTTCCAAGGCCGCTATACCCTGATTGAAGACTTCCTACAAGGCTTTTATATCGAAGTTTTACGAGCCTTCCGCCGGGAACATGATGTCCCCGAGAACTATACTCCCAGAACTCGAGTTGAACTGGCCGAATATATGGCCTTTACCGAACAATATGCCAAACGGCGCATTTCCCTCCCAGGACGTAATTCTCAACAGTTAATTATCCTGAGAGCCCAAGGCTTCGCCAAGGGACAACCCCCTGAAACCTCCATCGACATGGAGTTAGCCGTTGAATCGGGCAAAAGCGAAGAAGACGAAAGCGTCAGCCGCTCGGCCGCCGCCCGTCAAGTGCGCGAACAGATGGTTTCTGATACCATTGACCCGGCAGAATCAGTGATGCGCGATCGCGTCATCAAAGCCCTCATCAACTATCTCAAAGACCAGGGACAATCTGAGTGCATTGATTACCTGACTCTCAAACTACAAGATATCCCCGCCCATGAAATTGATGAGATTCTCGGCTTAACCGCTCGTCAACGGGATTATCTCCAACAACGATTTAAATACCATGTCGAGAAGTTCTCCCGTGCCGGAAACTGGAAGCTCGTCCACCAATGGCTCGGTGCTGACCTCGATCGCAATCTAGGAATGTCTCCCGGACAATGGCAACGTTTCCTGAAGGATCTCACCCCTCCTCAAGTGAAACTCATTGCCCTCAAACAACAAGGATGTAACAACAGTGAAATTTCTAGCATCCTCAACTGTACCCCTAAACAAGCTCAAAAACGTTGGACAAAACTGCTAGATTTGGCTTGGCAACATCGGAATCAGGAATAGAGGAAAGAAGGCCAGAGGCAAGAGGCAAAAGAAAAGACGTAGGGGCAATCCCTTGTGGTTGCCCTCTTTCGGCAAGAGGCAAAAGAAAAG
>CAZXWM010000126.1:0-10326 GCA_964644215.1 uncultured Phormidium sp. | reverse complement strand
ATGTGGTGGGGAAATTGGCCCCCTCCAAGTCGGCGTGGGATCTGCTGAAAGCCTGTTTCCCAGCCGGAACCGTCAGCGGTGCACCTAAGATTCGGGCTATGGAGATTATCGCTGAGTTAGAACCGAGTCGCCGGGGTCCGTATTCTGGGGTCTATGGCTATTATGATTTTGAGGGACAGTTGAATACGGCGATCGCCATTCGCACGGCGATCGTGCAAGCCGATGAGTCGGGCCAAAACACGGTTTCTGTGCAAGCGGGGGCTGGCTTAGTGGCTGATTCTGATCCGGAAAACGAGTATCAAGAAACTCTAAATAAAGCCCGAGGCTTATTAGTCGCTATTCGGGCTTTAATGGGTCAATAGAGATGGGATTTAAGGATGAGGTTAGGTCGGGGAGGCGATCGCCAAATTAGGGCGGTCTGTTCCTCGATTGCACCTCGACAGCCAGTTCCTGAATCGAGTATAATTTTGACCAATCCTCCTAAATTCCTAAGACCCGCTACTACAGCGATGTTTAGGTCTTTATGTTGTTAATTTACCCCAAGCCCTATGTTAGCCTATCCTTGGACAGCCCTCGTCACTGTCGCCGCTCTAATTCTCTATCTTGTAGTCACCATCAACGTCGGGCGAGCCAGATTCAAATATGAAGTATCTCCCCCCGCCACCTCCGGGAATCCTGATTTTGAGCGCGTCTTTCGCGTTCAGCAAAATACCGTTGAACAGATTATTTTATTCATTCCCGCCCTGTGGCTATTTTCCATCTTTGTCAGTCAAGTTTGGGGGGCTGGCTTAGGGGCGGTTTGGGTGATTGGTCGTATTCTCTTCGCCTGGGGGTACTATCAAGCCCCGGAAAAACGAGCCGCTGGATTTCGGATGAGTTTGTTAATGACGATGGCGTTGTTAATTGGTTCTTTGGTTGGAGTTGCCTTGACGCTGTATTCGGGTTGGAGTTTCCTTGATGCTGTATTCGGGGTTGTCTAATAGCTAAAACCCAAAAGCACCAAAACCCGCAACGGCTGTAGGGGCGAAAAATTTTTCGCCCCTACATTTTCGAAAAATTTTTCGCCCCTATATTTTTGTATTCCAGCCAACCCATTCCAGCCGACACTTGAAGACCCTACTGTTTAACTCTTAACTGTGCTTTGTTGCACTTGAGGTTGGAATTGGAAGAGAGAGAAGACGACATCACGGCGGATATCAATCATCATCTCTAAGAACAGTTCATAGCCCTCACTCTTATACTCAATCAGGGGATCTTTTTGTCCATAACCGCGCAGACTGACCGACTCGCGCAAAGCATCCATCTGTTGCAAATGTTCCCGCCAGAGGGTGTCAATCCGTTGCAGAATGAAGAACCGTTCCGCTTGACGCATCAACCCCGATTGAATTTTATCGACTTGGGACTCTTTCATGTCGTAGGCGATATGAACTTGTTCATGGAGGAAGGTTTTAATCTCATCAACGGCCATATCTTCGAGTTGGCTTGGTTGTAACTCTTCTAAGAGATAGACAAACTGTTTTACTTTGTTGACGAGTTTATCGAGGTTCCATTCCTCTGAGGGCAGTTCTGGGTTAATGTAAGCATCAACGATGTCATCCATCGTCATTTCTGCATATTCAATCACCCGTTGTTTGAGGTTTTGTCCTTCCAAGACGCGGCGGCGTTCAGCGTAAATGGCCCGACGTTGATTGTTCATCACTTCGTCGTACTCAAACACTTGCTTACGGATGTCGTAATAGTAGGTTTCTACCTTACGTTGCGCCCCTTCGAGCGATCGCGTCAACATCCCGGACTCAATCGGCATATCCTCTTCAACCCGAAAGGCGTTCATTAGGCCCGCCACGCGATCGCCGCCGAAAATCCGTAGTAAATTATCCTCCAAGCTGAGGAAAAAGCGCGTCGAACCGGGGTCACCCTGGCGGCCCGCCCGTCCTCGCAACTGGTTATCCACGCGGCGAGACTCGTGGCGTTCGGTACCGATGACATGCAAGCCACCCCGTTCAATCACCCCATCATGTTCCTTTTTGGTGTAACTCTCATAATGCTGCAAGAGACTCTTATAGACATCCCGCAACTGAGCGATCACCGAGTCCTCCGTCGGGGCCTTCTCAGCAGCGATGGCGATGCGTTCTTCAGCCTCTAACTCCGGTAAACTGCGCTCACCATACTCCTTAACAGCCGTATCCACCATCGACTTGAGTTGCTGTTCCAACTCTGGCGTCAACTCCACCGGGAAAATTTGCGGTGAGGCTTTCCAGGTTTTGGGTTTAGGCACCGTATCAAAGCCCTTACCTTTGCTGCGACTGCGGCTGGCTAAGGCTTTCGGTTTCGCAAAACTCGCTTCATTCTCGGGTTTAACTAAACGGGGCATAAAATACTCCCGTAGCTTCAGCCGGGCCATATAATCGGCGTTCCCGCCCAGGATAATATCCGTTCCCCGTCCCGCCATGTTGGTGGCGATGGTGACGGTCCCCCCTCGTCCGGCTTGGGCGACAATTTCTGACTCTCGTTCGACATTTTCAGGTTTGGCGTTGAGGAGGTTGTGGGGAACCTTGAGCTGACTCAGCAGTTGTGAAAGAACTTCGGATTTTTCGACGCTGGTCGTTCCCACCAACACCGGGCGGCCGGCTTCATGTTTCTCGGCGCATTCTTCGGCTACCGCTTTCCATTTGGCCACCTCGGTTTTATAGACGACATCGGGTAAATCATTACGCAACAGGGGGCGGTTGGTGGGGACTACTGTTACCCGCAACTTATAGATTTTCTCAAATTCCGACTCTTCGGTTTTCGCCGTTCCGGTCATCCCCGCTAACTTGGGATAGAGTAGGAAGAAGTTTTGATAGGTAATCGTCGCCAGGGTTTGGGTTTCGGGTTGAATCTCTAGGTGTTCTTTGGCTTCGATCGCCTGGTGCAATCCATCACTCCAGCGTCGTCCTGGCATGACCCGGCCGGTAAACTCATCGACAATCACCACATCTCCCTCGCGGATGATGTAGTTGACATCTTTGACAAAGAGTTCTTTGGCTTTGACGGCGTTGAAGACATAATGCGCCCAGGGATCTTCGGGGTCGTATAAATCTGTCATTCCTAGGAGTTCTTCAGCCCGGGCGAAGCCTTCATCGGACAGCAGCACATTCCGGGCTTTTTCGTCAACTTCGTAATCTTGGGGGTCGTCTTCGGTTCCCTTCAGCAGTTGGGAGGCGACTTCAGCGGCGCGGCGGTATTTTTCGCTGGGGCGTTCGACTTGGCCCGAGATAATCAGGGGGGTGCGGGCTTCGTCAATGAGAACCGAGTCCACTTCGTCGATGACGCAGTAGTTGAAGGGTCGTTGGACTACTTCCTCGATGGAGGTGGCCATGTTGTCCCGCAGATAGTCGAAGCCTAATTCGGAGTTGGTGCAATAGGTAATATCGCAGTTATAGTTTTTGCGCCGTTCGTCGGGGGTCATTCCCTGTTGAATTAGGCCGACGGACAGGCCGAGGAAGCGGTGAACTTGTCCCATCCACTCGGCATCGCGGCGGGCTAGGTAGTCGTTGACGGTGACGACGTGAACGCCTTTGCCGCTGAGGGCGTTGAGATAGGCGGGAAGGGGGGAGACGAGGGTTTTCCCTTCTCCGGTCTTCATTTCGGCAATTTCGCCGCTGTGGAGGACGATTCCGCCGAGGATTTGCACGTCGAAGTGGCGCATTCCTAGGACGCGGTTGGAGGCTTCGCGCACGACGGCGAAGGCTTCGGGGAGGATCTCCTCTAGGATTTCGTCTTCTTCTTCTCGCGATCGCGCCTTGGACAACTGTTCACGAAACTCAGCGGTCTTGGCCACCAACTCCTCATCGGTTAAGGGTTGGATGTCTGGCTCAAGAACTTTCACGTCAGCCACGAGTGGCTCAATTTTCTTGAGTTTCCGGGTGTTGGGGTCGCCGAACAGTCGTTTAAGCATAGGAGGAGCGGGAAGCGTCTATAACAAGAGTTGGCGATCGCACGCTTGGGGTCCAAAGCGTCGGCATCGCATTCACTACAATGGATTGAAATCAGTGTCTTTATGTTAATCCTACCACTGCAACTCGGCTACTGGACGGGGGTGGAATCTCCCTTGAGCAAGACGGGGTAGTCGAGACAGGGAAAGTTGACGACGTTGGCGGGGGTTTGCCGGGATGGGTTAATCTCTGAGTCAATGACGCCGGCAACGCGCAGGGCTTTGGTGACTAATTCTGAACAAAACAGCCGTGAGAGGTCTTCTGGCCCCGAGAGTCCCAACCGTTCCCAGAGTTTAATCCCGGCCCCCATGACTTGGATACTATCGTAGGTAACTCGTTGGCTATGGGTTTCTCGTAGCCAGGCTTCCATTTTTGAGCGACCTTCGGGGGGGAGGGGGTCTTTGAGGGGGAACCACCAGACTGAGCCATCGTACCTTAAGGCCCGTTTGGAGAGCCAGTTCATCTGAACGCCTTTAATTAACTCTTGTCCATCTTTTGAGGCGACTTGATGGCTGGTTTCGGTGGTGGATTCGACGACTAAGACGCTATCGCCAAAGCCACCCCCCATGCTGGCGGTGAGGACAATGCCCACATGGGAGTACATGGAACCTGTCCCCCATTTAATTACGTCAGAAAAACCGGTGTTGCCTGAAAAGCCGATCACATCTCCCGTTTTCATTTGGGGACGATGTTGTTCATAGCGAGACAAAATGCTTTCCCGTCGCAAGGCGTTGCCAAAGGCTGATCCAATTCCCATCTGCGAGATCCTCTAGTCGTCCTTTGTCCTGATGATACCTTAGGGGGGAAGGCAAGAGGCAAGGGGCAAGAGGGGGCGATCGCAATTTGGAGGATGATTATGAACCGATTAACCAAACCTTTAATATCCACGAAAAACCCAGATCAACGTCGAAACTGGCGTTATCCTTTGTCTGTGCTGCTGTTGGGGACGGTTTTGGCGACGGGGGCGATCGCCGCTCAGGTTTTTGGGACTTCGGGACGAGATGGGATACGGGGTCGGGATGGGCGATCGGGGGAATCGGGACCAGACCAAACTCTGATTGTCGATGGCCAGCCGAAATCTCTGCAATTGATGGGGGACTCAGGAAGCGATGGCCGGGATGGCGGCCATGGGGAGGATGCACGGAACTGTTATCAACCGAGTGGGGTAAACCATGATTTGCGGGGGGCTGATGGCGGTGATGGGGGGTCTGGCGGTGATGGCGGCGATGGCGGTCATGGGGGCAATGTCAAACTCTATTATCAGGAGTTGGAGCAGTTACGGGAGATTTATGTGGATGCTGGCGGCGGTGAGGGAGGCTATGGGGGCTATGGTGGTTATGGCGGACGGGGCTGTTCGTGCCATCGTCGCCGTTGGACGGTTGATGATGAGCGCTATTACTGCACTAGCGGGCATTCAGGGCGGCGAGGACGTACTGGACGGGCAGGAAATGAGGGGGACCCTGGGCAGTTGCGGATTGTGGCGGGAACTCGCCCTCTGGAGCCGGAACAGCCCTCTGCTACGCTGCGATTGTCCGAGTTTGGCGATCGCCCTTTGGACTTATCTAAAAATGTGTGGGTTCGTCGCGGTGGAGCCCGGTCTTTGTTAGCGTCGGGATCGGTGGTGGCGGATGAGTATGAGGAATTTGTGGACCGTCTGGAGCGATCGGTGGTGTTTGCTTGGGGGAGCGATCGCCGGCCGTCGGACTTTTCGGATCTGGAGGTGACGGTCACGTTAACAGATCAGGACTCGGTTGAGGCCGATTTTCCTGATGACCTTTGGCTTCAAGGTTCCATTTTGGAGGAGGAGGGGTTAACGACCTATCAAATTGATTACATTTTGCGGGAAGAGGAAGCCACGGAGTTGGCGATCGCCGATGCGAATCGCAATCCTCGTGAGTTCAATATTGCTCTGGTGGATAGGGCGCAACAGTCGGGAATTTTAGAGACTGACTTTGCGGTTAAGATTCGCTCAACGGGGTCGCGGGCCGGGTTCCGTCATGTCCGGGATTATCGAACTCGCTACGAGGGGGTGCTTCCGGCTCATTTGGTCTCCCGGAATTATAACCGCTTTGTTTTGGATTTGTCTCGTTTACCGTTGGAGGCCCAGGATTTGAGGTCTCGCAGCCAGGTGGAGGTGGAGGTGATGGTCACTCGTCGTTTGGGAGAGTATGAGGCGCAACAGACGCTACTTTGGCAGGGAGAATTGGATTGATTGTCGATTTGGAAATGTGGGTCTTCAGGATATACGGTGTGATTTGTTGCATTGGATACAAAATTGTAGGGGCGAACAGCTCGGCTATCGCTCGCCGACCATTTTTCGCCCCTACGGTAACGGATTTAATCCGCCATAAATTTTCCTTATCACCCTGAAACCAGAAGACCCTCAATTGCTACTCTCCAGGTCAAAATGGTGATGGTGTTTATGACGATAGTGTTGAAGATTTGAGAAATTACGGAACGCCTCGCGGTAATAGACCCGGTGGTACTGATAGATAGTTCTGTTGCAAAAAGTTGAACGAGGATATCTTCGGAGTATTCGTCCCTCATGGGCGATCGGGTAAGTGAGGGGCGAGTTGGCGGGCAAGCTGGGGTAGGTCGTTCGTCGCGACTTGCCACAGGAAATCGAGATCAATGCGATCGCCCTGATGAATTATCATGTCTTGCATTCCGATGATCTGACTCCAGCGAATGTGACTGAGTTCATCGCGAGCATCATCGGACAGGCGGCGGGCAGCTTCACCGACAATTTCGAGGCGGCGAACGATCGCATCTTGTCGCATTGTGTCTTGTTCCAGTTCGGACTGGGTTTTGTCACCGAGGTACTGCGGTCAGTCATGATTCAGAATAAAAGGGTTGAGCGGTTCCAAGAATAGCGGCGCGACGGAGATAGTTGTGATTCTGTTCGATCGCCCGGCGAGTGACCAGATCGACAGGGCGATTAGCAAACAAGAGGCTGAGTTGTCGTTCGATCTATCGGTTCTCAAGCCCGATTTTGACGAGAATAGACTGAAGCTATGATATTGCCTTACAATCGATTCCCATTATATCTATCAAAGTGAAGGAAGTTGGATTTTAAAATCTTCTCCAAAATCGTTGTACTCCAAAACCAAATCTTTCGATGATTCTGGAATCTCAAAAGTTATCCACCCTCGTGCTTTTTCTTGAGAATAGAGCCGTTCAAAAACTGGAAATTTAGGACTTTTAATTGTTGGCCACTCAGGTTCATACAAAAATCCTTTCCCATCTTTCAGCTTGAAACTCATAGAGCCAACGGACTGAACATCTGAGGATGTGTTTTTCATGACTATATCTAACGAGAGATAAACATGATTTTCTTCGGGTTCAGAGAATTGATTGTATGCCGCTGGATACTCAATAGAATTGACTTTGACTTCGTAGCTTCTTGAATTGTAGGCAAGTGATTGGGATGTCTCTACATTTCCCGCAAGAGCTGAAATGATTTGATTCATTTCAATATTTGGGTTGTCTTTGTTGCTATAGGCTACATAGACTAACACAACTTGTTCATCCTTTTGAAGAACAGAGATATCTATTCCACCAAAATCTACCGAATTGTTCGATTCTACCTTAGCACCAAACCAAATATAAGGGCTATCAACATCAACACTCGTAACTTCTTTAAATTGAAGTAATCCCGAATCAATTTCGTCTAAAACCTCTCCCAAAGCTTGACTTTTGAATACAATTTCATAGAGATCGGACTTCTCTAAAATACTTTTGCTTGGAAATTGAGAGACAATTTCATCACTGGCCACACAAAGCAGATCGAATTGTTCTGGTGAATTATCTGGATCTTCTTCAAAGTAAACGAAAAATTTAGATTCACTACCTAAAAAACCACAGGAACTGGCATCAGTTTCCAACTCAGAAAAATCTACTACCATGTAATCACTCAACAAATCTTTTGACAGAAAAGTGAATAAATCAGACTCACCCGCAAAAGCACTCAAGTTAGATGTCAACGTAACGAAAAGAACGATGACGCTAAGTAATACTTTCATGACACTTAGTATTTTTTACCACATCCCCACAAAACTAACATATTGTTTATAACAAAACAATCACGTTATCTTTTTAAAAGATTCAATAAACAGATTCAGGCTTAACCAACGTGACCGTGATCGCCTGTCCGAGTACATAGCCTAGAGCGCATTCAATTTCAGCTTGTTTTGATCGCACCAATGACTGCAAAACTTCGGGAACTGAGAGCGTTGCTGTGGTTTCCCCGAGAAATACCAGTTGTGCCTGTTGTCGAAGTAATTCACGGGTTGCTAAGGACTGTATTCGGCTCAGCATCTCTTGCCAGACTGCGGCCATCCGGTCAGGAGGACATGAAACTGGGGGGGGTGGTGGCGGCGGTTCAGGCGGTAGGTCAGTTTTGGGAATTTCTGCAATCTCGATCTCAAACGAATACACCGACTGTTCCCGCTCTAACTCGCTACGACGGATACGCTTGACCCATTTTCGTTCGATGTATTCATTCCAGCGAAACCTCTGATCCTTGGCTTTCTGCCGTTCTTCATAAGACACGTGCGCGATCGCATAGACGAACGGCTCTTGGGAGCGGGCGATCGCATCTTGCAACACCACCTCAAAATTTTCCACGCGGTCAAACAGTGCCGCAATTAATTGGCAGTCTGTGAGGGCGCGGTGAGCCTGACTGACTCCAATACCGTGGTTGAGTGCCGTCTGCACCAGGTTTCTCGGCTTGTCATTCTCGGGCCAGCGGAAATCCTCATAGGTACAAAGCCAGGGTTTGCTCAGAGCAGGCAACACTCCTCGTCCAAACCACTGTTTATCAAAACTGGCGTTGTGGGCGACAACGTAATCAGTACGATGCAGCCATTGCTGGAACTGGTCGAGGACGGTATGAACCTCCGCCTCGGTGATGGACTGTGCGGCAGCCGCCGGAATACGGTTGACTGCCTCGACTGGATTAGATTGAACCGGAAATAGGGTCGAAAGCTGTTGGAGGACGCAGCAGTGGGGAACGGAGTAGAGGATGGCCCCGAGTTCGATGACGCGATCGCAACGCGGGTCGAGGCCAGTGGTTTCGAGGTCGAGGATGAGTAACTTAGTCGTCATCTGGAAACCTTAGCGGCCCGAAAGGTTCAAATCACTAATCCGCTGCTGAGTTAAGCGAACACGACAGTTGTACCAAGCCGCATTGCCACCCCCCGTCCGTTCAAACCCACAGGCGCTGTCCCGATAGCGTTGCCATGCGCGTTCCGAGGCATCGAGCAAGGCCGTTGACCTGTGACCTCGAAGATTATTGACAATCGAGCGATGTTGGCGCTCAAGGCTGGCGAAATCCCCGCTATGGCCATTGGGATAGTGATTGTAACGGTAAGCCGTCAACTCCTCGGTTCGGACGTTGGTGAGTCTCGTCTGGCAGGCGATCTCGAGTAGGGGGACGATTGACCCGAGCCTTTCACTCACTTCGAACTCGCAGGCCGCGTCGCGGTGGTCAATCCAGTCAAGTTGAGCATCAATCAGTAACTCACGCCGGGTTTCGGATAAGTTTCTGACGACTTGGTTGTACACCCAATTGAGTTCGGCATCGGCGGCGGTAAAGGCTTCGTTGACACAGAAAGCCATATTTTCTGGAGTGTCGGGCCGAGAACAAGTGGGCCGCTGAGACTGTGCCGGTTGTACCGGGCCGATTAGGAGGGCGATCGCCCCAACCGCGACCCAAGAGGCCATAGTAAGGTGCGGGGGTGAGCGGCGTGCATTTTGAGAGACCATTTGTCGTCATTTAACCTCTGAGATAGAGTTCTCTTGAAACTTTGCCGAAAAGTTAGAGTATAAGGACTGAATCAATAAATTCAGAGCCGACCATCTTTGAGCAGATGAGACTGAATTTTTAGGTCAACATATAGAAAACCTTTTTTACATTGCATCATTCATTTTATCTCTTACATATTCATGATAGTCGAATTCATCTTGTAAGGCATATTCATTGATATCGTTAATATCCATTAAACCATCATATTCATCATAGACTTCTTGGTCTTCATGACTGGTTTCTAAATAATATTTACAACTGGGAAGCTTAGAGTTTGGATCTGCTCCTGAAACGACAGGATTCCATGCAGTATTAAGACAAACAAGTCTCTCAGGCTTGTTCTGTTCTTCCAAGTGATTTTCTGAATGTTTTGAGGCTTGTTTTTTTTGATACCAATTTTCAGAAGTCGTGCCATATATGTCTGTAGCGAACGGCTGTTCTCCCTCCTCGGTATCAGATGTATAGCAAGCATTTCGAAAAATGGTATGATTATAAAAACTTGATTCTTCTTGTTCGGTTTCTTTTATCAGTACATAAGTTTTTGCA
>CAZXWM010000125.1:0-10327 GCA_964644215.1 uncultured Phormidium sp. | reverse complement strand
AGTCCGGGAATTGGAGGCTCGTTTGCGCGAATTGGCTGGCGATCGCGATAATGAAGAAACGTAAACCTCTCAGCAGCGACTAACGCCTCCATGACCGCAACCCCACTCGATCGCCCCAAAGCTAGACCCAAAACCAATGACTGGCGGCTGTTTCTGCGCCTGGCCCCCTACGCCAAACGCAATCAAAAACTCCTCTGGATTGTCTTGGCCTTACTTGTTCCCCTGGCCTTAGCCGGTTCCGTACAACCGATTCTCGTCGGACAAACCATCTCCTTCATTCGCGGCGAACCCACCTATTTCTTCCTGGAAAGACAAACCCTTTCCCAAGGAATCATCCTCCTGGTGGGATTACTCTTGCTAACCATGGTCATTCGCTCAACCCTCGATGGGATTCAAGGCTTTCTGGTGCAGAAAGTGGGCCAGCGGATGACGATGCAGATTCGCAATGACTTGTTTGAGCGTGTCACCTCTCTCTCGTCGAGTTTCTTCGATCGCACTCCCGTCGGACGACTCATCACTCGCCTCACCAGTGATGTGGATGCTTTGGGGGATGTCTTCTCCACTGGCGCGATCGGCATTTTTAGCGATCTCGCCACAATTATTGTTCTACTTCTGGTGATGTTCAGCGTTCAGTGGGAACTGGCCCTAATGCTACTGTTGATGCTGATTCCCACTGCGGCGATCGTCATTTACTTCCAACAACAGTTCCGTAACGCCAACTATCGCGCTCGCGAAGAATTATCGCGATTAAACTCCAACTTCCAAGAAAACATTGTTGGTATCAATATCGTGCAACTGTTTCGCCGTCAAACCTACAACGCCGAAGCCTTCCGCCGTATTAACCAAGATTATGTCACCGCCGTCGATCGCACCATTTTTCATGATTCAGCCGTCTCTGCAACCCTAGAATGGGTCTCGTTGATTGCGATCGCCGGTGTCCTTTGGCTCGGAGGGGTACGAGTTCTCGACGGTACAATGAACTTCGGATTATTAGCCTCCTTTGTCCTCTTTGCACAACGACTCTTCGATCCCCTGCGTCAATTCGCCGACAAATTTACCTCCCTCCAATCGGGATTTACCGCCGTCGAACGGATTAGTGATCTCCTCGATGAACCCATTGATATTGAAGATCCCGCCGCCATTGATACCCGTTCTATTGAACCGGGTCATAGTGGCGAAATTCGCTTTGAGAATGTCAGCTTCGGCTACAAAGCCAACGAATATGTTTTACATAATCTCAACTTCACTATCAATCCTGGGGAAAAGGTGGCGATCGTGGGTCCCACGGGAGCGGGTAAAAGTTCGATGATTCGCCTTCTTTGTCGTCTTTACGAACCCCAACAGGGTCGCATTCTCATTGATGGAATTGATGTGCGAGACTTGCGCCAGGCGGAATTACGCCAACATGTGGGGGTGATTCTGCAAGATGGTTTTGTCTTCGCTGGAGATGTGAAAAGTAATATCTCGTTAGGGGAAACTTACGACTTCGAGAAAATCAAAGACGCTGCTGAACAAACCCATGTCTCTGACTTTATTGAACAACTCCCCCAAGGCTACAATACTCAACTGCGGGAGCGAGGAACCAACCTCTCGGGGGGACAAAAACAGTTGCTGGCCTTTGCGCGAGTTGCAATACGCGATCCCAAAATCATGGTTTTGGATGAAGCGACGGCGAATTTAGATGTGAAAACTGAAGCCTGGATTCAAGACGCCTTAGATCGGCTCCTAGAGACACGAACGGCGATTATTATCGCTCACCGTCTCTCGACGATTCGTAATGTCGATCGCATCCTGGTCTTAAAACGAGGTGAACTGGTAGAATCAGGGAGTCATGAGGAGCTGTTGCAGCAAAATGGACTTTACGCCAGTCTCTATAAGTTGCAATTGTTGGAGAGTTGACCTTTAGACCCGACATCCTCAAACGGGACGGGTTTGTTGCTCGCAAATCACAGATTGAGAGTCAAAACCATGGTAACGACACCTCAGCCGACGACCGTTATTTACCCCGATTGTGACGGAAATCCCATGTCCGACAATACTAAGCAGTTTCGTTGGATTGTGGTCATTAAGGAAAACTTGGAGATTCTCTTTGACGATGATCCCCAAGTCTTTGTCGCTGGGGATTTACTCTGGTATCCCCGCGAAGGTAATAATAAACTTCGTCAGGCTCCTGATGTGATGGTGGCGATTGGACGACCGAAGGGCGATCGCGGATCCTATAAGCAATGGGAAGAAGCCAACATCGCGCCCCAAGTGGTGTTTGAGGTGCTATCTCCGGGAAATCGCCTTAAGGAAATGGCCAAGAAACAACAGTTTTACGATCGCTACGGGGTCGAAGAATACTATGTTTTTGACCCCGATCGCCTCGATTTTAATGGCTGGCGACGCAATAAGACGGGAGTCTTGGAGGTGATTGAACATCCAGAAAGCTGGATCAGTCCCCGACTCGGGATTCGCTTTGAACTTCAGTCGGATCAGTTCACCATCTATCGTCCTGATGGCCAACGGTTTTTAACGCCAACGGAGTTAGCTAAACAAGCCGAACAGCAACGTCAAGAAGCCGAACAGCAACGTCAAGAAGCCGAACAACAACGCCAAGAAGCCGAACAACAACGCCAGCGGGCCGAGTCTGCTGAAGCCCGGCTTCGGGAACTCGAAACGCGTTTACGGGAGATTGAGGGCGATCGCCCCTGACTTGGGCAAGATTATCGACATTCATTCCTTGCAAACCCGTCGTCTAAGGAGGTGGTTCGTGCGAGTTGGCCGACGTTTGAGATGGCTGGGAACGGCTTTGCTGCTGGTGCTACTTCTGGGAAAGTTGGGATGGGGAAACCCCGCCCCACTCTCGCCGCAAACGGTTTTTGAACAATGGCGATCGCACTATGAAACACAAGACTATGAAGCGGCGTTAGAGAGCTTATCCCCCCTTTTGGAGTCAGCAGAGGTTTCTCGGCTTAATCGCGCTCTGGCGTACAACTATCGGTCTCTAACGCAACAAAAACAGGGGGATTGGTTAGAAGCTGAGGCAGCGATTGAGCGAAGTTGGGCCTTAGTCGCAGCGGAACGGCAGCGATCGCCCCTCACGGCTCCCGAACAACGACTGTTAGCGGCTATTCTCACCACTCGCGGCCAGGTGCAATTTGCCCGTGGCCAAGCTACTGCTGCTTATGAGAGTTGGCACCAGGCCACCACCTATTATCGCCACTTGGACTATGAGCCGGGAGTGGTGGGAGGAGTTCTCAATCAGGCCCAGGCCTTGCACGAGTTAGGCTTTTTGGTGCGGGCCTGCGATCGCCTTCTCCCCCTCGTACAAGGCTCTCAATCGCCTCAAATGTCCTCATGTCAGGGGTTACTGGGGCAATCGGAACCTAGGCTCAGCCGCTGGTTGGGGCGAATGAGCTTCGATGAGAGTCCAGAGTTAGAGATTTCTCTATTACAGGGGTTTGGCAACGCTTTAGCCGCTATGGGCAATTTAGCCGCTGCTGAAACCGTCCTCCATGACGCGGAACGGCGATCGCAGCGTCGCGGCTCGAATCATCGCGATTTAGCTCTGGATTTGGGTAATCTCTATGGGGCGAAGGCCCGCCGCTATCAGCAACTGGGGATATTTGATGAGAAGTTCTATGGGGCTCGTCGTCAGAGTCTGGAGTTTTATCACGAGGCTGAGGCGGGAACGACTGAACAACGGCTGCGATCGCAACTCAATCAAGTCTCGTTATTGGTGGATTTGGATCTCGATGCTTCGAGCAATCCCAACCCCGATTCCCAGGCTCAGCAGACGGTGCAAGGGTTACTGGCCAGGCTTCGGGCGCAACTGCAACAACATCCTCTCAGTCGTCAGCGGGGTTATGGCCGCGTGAGTCTGGCCTGTCAGGTGTTGAGCTGCGATCGCCCCCCAGGGGAGACGGCGTTCTGGGCCTGGGAGGTCTCGTCTGGGGCGATCAAACAGCTCTTAGAAGCGGCTCAAGCCGACGCTGAGGGGTTAGGAGACGATCGCCTGGCTTCCTATGTCTGGGGAGCGTTGGGGCGTTTGGCTTTGTCTCTCGGGGAGTTCAGCCAAGCTCAAGCTGATACCGAGCAGGCGATCGCCCGCTCGGAGCGTAGCGGCAGTCATGAGTTACTCTATCGTTGGTATTGGCAACTCGCTCATCTACAGCAACGACAGGGATTTGACTCCCTTGAGTCTTATCAGAATGCCTTTGAGAGTTTGAAAGCCTTACGATTTAATTTAACCACATTAGACCCCAATCTTCGCTTTGCCTTTCGAGAAAAGATTGAGCCAATTTATCAAGATTACGCCAAACAACTCTTTAACCGAGATGTCATGAGTCAGGCTGAGTTACGCCGAGCTATTGAGGTGATGGACGCTTTGCAAGTAGCGGAAATTAATGACTTTTTTGGGGCAGACTGTTTGCAGGTGCGATCGCGACAAATCGGAGAGTATTCAGAGACGGCGGTCATTTATATTCTCACTTTTCCCGACAAGTTTGAAGTCATCATCGAAACCCCCAATCAGCAACTCAACCGTTACCGGGTTTCCTTTGCTGAGGATATCGACACCTTTTTAGATTCAGTGCAACTCAGTCTAAACAGTAATTTTAACGATCAAGCCTCGTTAACCACCCTCTATGATGCCTTAATTGACCCGATTGAAGAGGACTTAGCCCAAATTAACCCCAAACAACTGGCGTTTGTATTGTACGGCAAAATTCGCAAAATTCCCCTAGCAGCACTTTATGATGGCCAAGAGTATTTAATTGAGAAATATCCCATCGCCATTTCCCCGAGTTTAGAACTACCTGAACCGCGAGGGTTGCGCCCTCGGGACCTTGAAGTTATCGCCGCTGGGCGAGAAACATTTGACAATTTCCCAGATCAGATGGATAAACAAGAGGAGTTTCGTTCTCTAGGGCTGGAGGAATTTACCCAGATTAACCTTCACTTTGTGGAAGAGGAGTTGACTCGTATTAGTGATTTAATCGAAACGCGCACTCTCTTTGCTGAAGATTTTACGGTAGAACGGTTGGAGCGATCGATTCAGTCTCTAAACTATCCCATTGTGCATATTGCAACTCATGGACGGTTTAGCAATTTTACCGAGGATACCTTTCTTCTGGCTGATCGTCTTTTGAAAATGAGTCAACTGGCGGATATTCTTAATGTTAATGATCCCACTCGACGGTCTGATATTGACTTATTAGTTCTCAGTGCTTGTCAAACGGCTCAGGAGAGCGATCGCGCCCTGTTAGGAATGGCGGGAATTGCGGCTCGGGCGGGGGTTCGCACCATTATTGGGAGTTTGTGGGCCGTTGATGACTACTCTACCGCCTGGATGATGGAACAGTTTTACCAGAGCCTAAAAGACTTCGAGACTCAGGAGGTTTCCATCCATAAAGCTCAGGCGCTGCGTCAGGCTCAAATGGCCATGATTCACGGCGATTTAGGGTCAACTTATACGGCTCCTTATTTTTGGGCGCCGTTTGTTTTGATTGGCCATTGGAAGTGAACTCAACCAATTAATGAATGTCACAGGTTCCATCCTGTTGTTGAGCCTGTTCTCGTAAGTCCGCAGAGAGATTTAGGGGCTTTAACTCGGGATAGTGAGTGTCATAGAGTGCAGCCAGACGACAGTAGAGGTCTGGATGCTCTAGTGAGGTGGCGATCGCCTGATAGAGTAAGTCAATACTATTGGCTAAAGCTTGCGACTGTTCGTAGAGATCAACTTGACCCAGTAGAGCCTCTAGGGGGGTTAAATCTGAAGAAATAGCCTCAGAACGTTGTTGATACAACTGGTGTTGGTCTTCTTGACTCAGGACAGAAAATTGGGAACGCCCTGGTTGTTCTCCATTATGAGCATCAACTGTCACTACAACCCAGGTTTCGGGTTCCAAGAACTCCCCCTCATAAACAAGCGAATTTCCCGAGACTGTTTCTCGCCAAACAGCGCCATCTTGACGACGACGGAGGGTGACGGTATAGCGGTTAATTCCCTCTGGTTGATACCAGCGTATCAGGAGGCGATCGCCGGCCACAACAGTTTGTCGGGGTGTAATCAAATGAGGGATGTTCCGGTTCACCAGTGGGCGAGGACAGCCCCCAGGATCACAAGGTGGGGTTCCTCGTGGCTCATCATCCCCTCTTGGGCGAGACGGCCCCCCCTGAGCCACCCGGAGCGCATTAGCATCTCTGAGCAGAACCTCGGCTACCCCTGGGAGTGGAAGACTCGTTACCCCTCCCATTCCTAGGAAAACACAGCAAATTAAATAATACTCAAATGTTATCTCAATCATGATGATGACAGCTCTACGTTTCTAAATTCTAATCTATCTTGAACCTCCTGTTTCCAGTCAAGTTTTTCGGGTAAGTTGTCCCGAATTGTATTAATACAAATTTGACCATGATAGTCTAACTGAGATTCCTCTAAATCAGGGAGTTTAGCCATTAAACAATGGGCTGCACCTTCATTAGGTTTTAAGGCGATCGCCTCTTGTAAATAGCCCCGAGCCAGACGATAGGACTCTTGCTCAATCGCCGCCCAACCTCTATTTTTAAGGATAGAATACTCAGTCCACTCTTGCTCAGGTTTCAGGAGCCGTTGACATTGCATCAAAGTGGTTGCCGCTTGACGGTAGTTTTCTTGCAAAATATAGAGGCGACTTAAATTGTTGCAGCCAACGGCATTTAAGAGTTCATAGGAGCGTTGATAATGGGATTCAGCTCGCTCTCGATTTCCCATATCATCATACATATTTCCCATATTAACATGAGCCGCACTATGAGTACGGTCAAGCAATAATGCCAGTTCAAAAAAACGTTTAGCTTGAACCCAAGAACGTTCAACCTCCGAAGGATTTTCAATCGCTGATTGTCCTTTGTTATTAAAGTAATTAGCCAATCTGGGCAGCCCCCAAAATCGCCCCAGCATCAGAGTTGCCAGCAACAGAGAGAGCTTGAGTCGATAGTTTTTCAATAGGGCTTTTCGCCAATCTTGAAGGGGGGCAACATTCCCGTTAAACATCCAAGGGAGAGCAACAGTTGACTCAGATAGTTGCGGTTGAGGTGCGCTTGAAACAGGTCTTAAAAAGCTCTGCCAGGTGAGCCGTAAATCGAGATGATTTTGATAAATTATCGGCAACCAACTCGCACAAGGAAAGTCATTTTCTAGCCCCTGTAACTGTTCTCTAGCCCGCCGTACTGACTCGCGGAAGGAGTCCCCCTGGGAAAATTGAGCGAGAAAGGATTTTAAAAATTCTTGAGCGACTTTATCGGGAACTAATTCTCGCATAACAATGGCAATGGGAATTTGCCAATCTTCGATTGTTTGCACTAATCCTAACCCGTCACAGGAGTTGAAAATCGCTAAAGTTAGGCCCTGTTTGACCGCGTTTTGGAAGCCATAGCTCAAATCGGCAATTTCCAGGCTTTCTTGGGGATTGATGTAAATTTTGCCCCTGTCGCCAAGAGTTTGGCTATGGCCGGCGAAGAAAATAATATCCCAGGATTCTTGCCAGAGTTTGGTGTTAATTTCTTGGCGTTTGGGTTCCACGAGAAACTCAACCTTGGCTTGGGGAAGCTGGTTCAAGAATTGGCGATCGCCCCCGGTATTAATTCCCTCTTCATGACCTAAAATTGCTAAAATTCTGACTTGTTCCTTGGCCCGAGGTCCAGTCAGGGTGGATTGCGTCGTCACTAAGGGTCCAAAGGAGACTTCTGTGCGAGAATAACGCTGACAAAAACTCCATAAATGCCAAGGAAGTTTTTTGGTATCCCCATCATCACTACGGATTAAGAGTTCAATCTGCTCATCTTTGGCTAACTCTTCCCGCAGACATAAATCTAAGCGATGAAATTCCGGTGAAGCCAGCCATTGGCGAAAGTTCTGCGCCAGTTCTTGGGCGGACTGTTGACAGGCGAAAAAGCGGGTTTCGTGGTGACTGGCAAAACTTTTCTTGGGTTTAATGCGATAGGGAATTTCGGCTTCTGTAGCCGTCTGAGATGACTCGGGGGAGCGGATATAGGGAGCGCCAATGGTACGGTAGCGATCGCGCCAATGGTGACGCAACTGTTGCGCCAGTTGCGGGTTAGGGGGAAGATAGCCCATCACTTCAATCTGAGGAAGTTGGCCACCCACCCCAATCTCTAAGAAAACCTTAAAGCCCTGATGCTCCAAATCGCCGTCTAATTTGAGAACCACACGATTGTTGGAGTCCGCCATAACAATCTCCTATGTCTGGGCTAATATCTGGGCTAAAGAGACGCAACCATTATACGAGACTCCTTGCCAAAATGAGGGCGACATCGCCATGTCACCCTCATCCAACGCCAGCGGAAATGGGAGGTTAGGCGTTTAGCAGTTGAATGTTGCTAAAGGTAAAGACTTGCGGCGTCTCACTATCAGCACTGTGGATGGTGCGTTTGCTGAGAATCCAGTAATCGCCGACTTGGGTGTACTCATCCTCAAAGTCACTTTTCGCGCCTTTCTGTTCCCCGGTTTTGGGATCGTGATAGACGGAATCGTAGCGATGGGAGAGATAGCCTTCGCCAGTGTCGTGGCTGCTTTGGGTATGGATGGTGACGACAACGCCGTGAATATGGCGGTGAACCATGCAGACTTCATTGTCGCGCAGTTGGTAGCGATCGCCCTCACCTTTTCCACCAATGTTAATCCCCACCGCGCCGCTGTCGTCAGTCTCACCGTAGCTGAAGGTGTTATCGCCATGAACCGACTCAAACTCACGACGCACGCGGTGGATGGCGGTTTCCCAGAGTTGGCCATGAATGGCTTTCTGAACGGTGTCATCCTCGACATCATGAACTTCGGCTTTCATGTCGGCGCCGACTTTGGCCTTTCCGGTGACGACGGTATCGCCGTTTTCATAGGTGACATCTGCGGTGTAGCCGGGGAAGTTCGCATCCCAGGTATAGCGATTTTCGTAGGCGTTGCGGAAGAGTTCCCGGGCAGAGACTTGGGTAGCTGTCATAGTTAATTGCGTTTGATGATGAATTGTCTTCTTTCCAGGATAGGCGGTTTCGGGGCTTGACCCCAAGGGAGGGTTTCCCGAGAGTTGGCGGTTCG
Organism: uncultured Phormidium sp.; assembly: GCA_964644215.1. Lineage (GTDB taxonomy): Bacteria > Cyanobacteriota > Cyanobacteriia > Cyanobacteriales > Geitlerinemataceae > Sodalinema. Next base: position 1,251 of record CAZXWM010000125.1, on the reverse strand, counting down.
GTTGTTCGGCGTTGGCGGGTTGGAGAGGCTGGGTTGGGCTGATCAACCTGCCTCTTTGGCGAATTGCGGTTTTGAAATCCTCCTATAATGAATTTAAGCGCAATATTGAGGAGGACATTCTATGACAGAAAAACCGCTAGAAATCGAGGGAAGTTGGGAAGAAATTGTTAGCCATTCCGATACCTTCGCTGGATGCCAAGTGCGGGTGACTGTTCTTTCTGGCCCACCCCAGTTCCCATCTCCAGACAACCCTCCCCACTTTCGTCCCGCTTCCGGTCGCTCTTTACTCAGCCACGCCGGAACTTGGTCCGGTGATGACCTAGAGGATTGTCTAAAAATGATTTATGAGACTCGTGGCCCTGTGTTATTCAGCTAATTCTCCTCCTCATCTTCTCCATATAACTCTTCCCACAAATTATCGGCGATCGCCAGTTCAATATCTCGTAAAGAGATTCCCGCCTTTTGGACTGTCCTCTTATTAAATAAAAAGTCCTGAAAACTCTTATGATAAATACTATAAACTTCCTCATCTTCCACAATTTGATGGCGCAAAAACTGTTCCCAGTCATCCAAAACCTCCTGCACCGTTAACGGGTCTTCCTCAGCAAAATCTGCCAACAAATCGCAGGACACCGGCTTACGGGTTTTGGACAATAAATAGATAATCTTCAACTTCATCCGAGGTAACGGCTTCATCACCATCCCCATACGCTGCCAATGTTGCTCATAATATTGTTGCAAACCCTTGGGCAAATTACCCAAATCCAAGTCTGCATATTTGCCATTTTCAATATCATCGAGAACATACTTTAAATACATGAAATTGGTCTCGCTGTTCTCCGCTAAAACCTTAGTAAATTCCGCCTCCGTTACCCCTTGTTTCGCCAGCCAGCGTTGAATCGGGTTTCGTTGGCTGCGATCGCCAATAAAGCCTCGGATATCTGCTAAATTGGCTTGATAATGGTCAGGGGACATCATATTAAACTCCTGCTGCGGCGCGGAGGCAACAAACGGGAAAAACTCTGGGCGTTTAGTTAGGATAAAATAAACCCCATTGGGTAATGTCTCAGGTAGATAGAGGACATTTACTCCTGAATTTTGGCTTTTCAAATCCACCTCATCCAAAGCATCCACTGCAATCACTAACCGGTCAGTTTTTGCTGCTGCTTCCGTTAAAAGTTTCTTTAAGAAATTGCCATTTTGTATATTGTCAGGATGCAGGGGTAAGTCATAAGCTAACCCATAGCGTTC
>CAZXWM010000124.1:0-10333 GCA_964644215.1 uncultured Phormidium sp. | reverse complement strand
AGTTTGCCCCTCTCCGAGAGGAAGCCAAACGCGATCGCCCTCCCGTTGAATTAGAAAGTCCCACTGTTCCATCATTTATCTCCCGCTCACAAATTCCCTCAAATCCTAACCTCGAACCCTGGACACAACTGCAAATAACCTTTAAGACTTATCAACTGCATCAGTCGTGTTTAGGGTATCTTGATTCAGAGGATTATGCCATCGTCGCCAAATCCAAGCGGCGGCTAAACAAACAGTACAGTTACCAACGACCGTCATCGACGCTTGCAGGGTCACCAGCCATTCTAACCGTTGGGCGTTATCAAAAAAGTGCCAGGTGCAAGCGCACATTGCCCCAACTAAGGCCGGCAGCATGGCTACGGCTAACCCTTTCCAAGCAGGATTCTGTAGATGTTCACCATAGCGCCACACAAGCCAAATGGCGGCAATCCATTCGATGACGCTAGATATATGAACCATCCAAGTGGGAAGAGAAAGGGCGTGCATAAGGCAAGTTCAGATCAATTGAAATCTTGCTTAGTTTAAAACAAAGTTAAGTCCGCTCCAAGCTGCCGTTACAACTGTTTTCATCTGTTTTCAGGGTTCGGTCTTGGGGGAGCTGTTTTTTGACTGCTGTTCTAGGGGGAGTTCCCAGACGATTTCTGAGTCGGGCCAGTTTCCTCCGCCGTTGGCAGAGTTTGTTGTAGGCTAAGGGAGACAAGGCGTTGATCTTAAAGCATCCTAGACGATCAACCCGTCTCGATGAGTGACGATATGGCAAGCGAACGAGCCGTTCTCTGTGGCTACTATGGTATGGGAAATATGGGGGATGAAGCCCTGTTGGCTGCCCTATTGGAGATGTTACCTGAGCGGATTACCCCGGTGGTGTTGTCGGGGAATCCTCAGTTCACCCGCGATCGCTATGGGGTTGAGGCGATTCCCCGCAAAGCGACCTTTGAGATTTTAGCGACGCTGCGATCGGCTCAGAGTTTTATTTGGGGCGGCGGTAGTTTAATGCAGGATAGTAGTAGCGCCCTCAACCCGTTTTATTATGGGGGACTGATGGGGGTAGCTCAGCAGTTGGGCTTACGCACCATTGCCTTAGCTCAAGGCATCGGGCCTCTGTCTCAACCCTGGACTCGGGCTTTGACTCGTCGCTGTCTCAGGGGCTGTGATGTGGTGACGGTGCGCGATCGCAACTCGGCGGCCTGTCTCAATGCTTGGGGGATTCCCTTCACTCTCGCTCCCGACCCGGTTTGGGCCTTGGAGTCGCGATCGCCTCAAGGACTTTGGGATCTACCGGCCCCCCGTGTGGCGGTGATTTTACGCCCTCATCCTCAGTTAACACCGGCCCGCCTCGAACGCCTGATTACGGCGATCGCTGCTTTCCAGAACGCTACCCAAGCCTCGATTTTCTTGGTTCCTTTCCAACCCAGTCAAGATCTCGACCTAGCACGGACGATTTACAGCCGATTACCGGACAACCGTTATCTTTGGCAGTCGGATGATCCTCGTGCCTTAAAGGGTCTATTTCGGGGGGTTGAGATGACAATTTCCATGCGCCTCCATGGCCTCATTGCTGCTGCGGCTGAGGGCTGTCGCTGTTGGGGACTCAGTTATGATCCCAAAGTGACGCAATTTCTCCAAGAATTTGATCTTTCTGGTTGGGAACTTCAGGATTTACCTGATGAGTCTACGGATATTAGTCATGCTTGGCTTAACCATTATGCCAATGGGGAACCGTTGTCAAAAACGTTGATTCAGGCAACAATTGATCGGGCAACTTTACATCGAGACTTGTTGTGTCAGGGGTTGGGTTGAAAGAAGGCAACAGGCAAGAGAAACGCAATGCTTGGGGTTTTAAGATAGTTTATTGATTAGGAAACTTTAATTTTATGCTGGATATTCGAGAGTTGTACCGGGCGACTAACCCTAGTCGAACTTTGGATGTGTCGAAGGCGAGCGATCGCGAACTTTATATTGATTTTTCCAGTGTTCGCGGGGGGTCAACGATTGCTGAAATGCGGGACAAAATCAGCTTTTTTTCTCCCGATGAGCCGACGGTACAACTGTTTACGGGTCATCTAGGATGTGGGAAATCTACGGAGTTGTTGCGATTAGCAAATGAACTGCGACAACAACAGTTTCATGTCATTTATTTTGAATCCTCTCAAGACTTGGAAATGGGAGATCTTGATGTTACCGACATCCTGTTGGCGATCGCCCGTCGTATTAGTGAAAGTCTCGGAGAACTCGAACAACTCGAACTCGACGCCCCGCGAGGCTTACAACGACTGCTACGAGGGGCCGCTCGAATTTTACAAACGGAGATTGATCTTGCCGCTGAATTGGATGTTCCAGGGGTGGGAAATGTGCAAGCTAGTACCGAAGGAAAAGGCAGTTTTTCAGCGGAATTAGGAATTCCTGGTTTGGGACAAGTTGAAGCAGATTCTCAGGGGTTATCGTTGGTGGCGTTGGGAATTGGCAAAATCTCCGCTAAAGCCCGCAATAGTCCAGAATTGCGAGGAAAGTTGCGAGAATACTTAGAAGTACGAACCACGAACATTATTGAAGCAATTAACAGTGAACTAATTGAACCGGCGATCGCCAAACTAAAAACTCTAGGTAAACAAGGATTGGTCGTCATTGTTGACAACTTAGATCGGGTAGAAAAAACGATTAAACCTTGGGGGAGAACTCAACCCGAATATCTATTTGTTGATCGTGGGGAACAACTGCGACAACTGCAATGCCATGTTATTTATACCATGCCTTTGGCACTTCTTTACTCGAATGATCTCAATCCCCTAACCAGTCGTTTTGGCACCGATCCCAAGCTGTTACCGATGGTTCCCGTTCGCCATCGAGATGGAACCGATCACCTAGAAGGAATGGAAAAAATGCAACAGATGATCTTGACCCGAGCTTTTCCTCATCGGCAAGCGTCAGAACGACATACCGGTATTTTAGACCTTTTTGAATCCCTGGATGTGTTCAATCATTTATGTCGTTTGAGTGGGGGACATGTGCGGGAGGTTTTGCGGTTTCTCAATACCTGGATTATGAAGGAGCGACAGTTACCCCTATCTCGTCAAGGGTTAGAAATTGTCATTCGTGAACGGCGCGATCGCATGTTATACGCCATTACCGATGATGAATGGGCGTTGTTACGACAAGTCTATCAACGGAAACAGGTAGCTGGGGATGACAGTTATGACCTGCTCATCAGCAGTATGTTTGTCTATGAATACCGGGATGAGATCGGTTCCTGGTTTGACCTTAACCCCATCCTAGAGCCAATTGCCCGTCAAAATTCATAGCCGACTTGGAAATGGAAGCCATCATCTTGGATATTCTCGCCGCGATCATCTAAATCGACGAGAGGTAAGCCATAGTCGACTCGCACACTAAATCCAGGACTGGGTTCCCAGATGGCGCCAATTCCCAAGGAGGCTAGAAATTGTTGTCGGGGTTGGGGGTTCGGGTTGTCGCTATGGTTCCAGACTACGCCCATATCGACAAAGGGTAAGATTTGTAGGGTGGATTGTCCTGACGCATCTCGCAGCAGGGTAATGCGATCTTCGATTGATAGGCGAACTCCATTATCTGCGGCCCGTACATTTTGACGATAGCCTCGTAGGGATTGACCGCCCCCCATGACAAACTGTTGTGAGGGAAGGAGGGGATCGGGGGAGAATTGGGCCGCGAGACGGGCCACGAGAAGATGATTGCGATGGAGTCGTTGCACTCGTTGTGCTTCGAGGTTCCAACTGAAGAATTGGCCGTCGGGGAAGTTCCCAGAGTTGTTGGTGGCGTCAAAGAGGCCGGTTCCGAACCGTAGCTGCGATCGCAACCCCCAGGCTCCATTGGTTTGACGGTGAACATAATCCTGGCCAAAGCTAATCACGCGAGTTTCGCTACGTCCGGATTCGTCGGGACCGAAACCAAAGGGTTGGGGGCGATCGAGGAAGAAGGTTTGACTATCTTGCCAAGAAAACCCCAGAGAGAGGGCAAATTCTTGCTGAGGGGTGCGTTGCAGGGGATGGCGATAGCGCAGTTCGTAAAGGCTCGATTCTCCCCGGATATCAAGTTGATCGAAGGGAGCTTGGGTGACTTCGTTTTGGCTCGGCGCAACTCGTAACTGGAGACGGCCATCTCGGGAGTTGACGGGAATCTCATAGCCGATATCGATGAAGTCTAAGCCCTCGCCATAGGTGAGATTGTAGTCAATGCTGAAGCGATCGCCTACACCGACAAGATTACGATGGGTTAAGCCCAAGTTGAGCCGTTCGCCGCCAATGCTGGGGGGGGAATAGTTATCGGTGCTGATGCTCACTTGCAGGGGGTTGGCTTCCCGCACTCGCACCAGCAGACGGCTTTCTCCGAGGTTGTCTCCCGAACGGAGGTTGGCTTCGACTTGTTCAAAGATAGGATCAGCTCGCAGCAGTCGCAGTTCGTCTTCGAGGCGAGCGGTATTGAGGGGAACTCCGGCGGCTCGTTGCAGGCGATTTCGGATGAATGACGCTTCGAGGCGATCGTTCCCTTCAATTTCAATCTCACTCAAGCGCCCTTCAATGACCTCGATCACCACGACTCCATCGACAATATCCTGTTGCGGCAGCCGGGCGCGGGAGGTGAGATAATCCTGATTCAAATAGAGTTGGGTGATCTCGTCGGCGAGGGTTTGTAGCTCCTCTAGGCTCAGTTCTTGTCCTTCGTAGGCTGCGGTTAATTCGGCCAGTTCTGAGGCGCTGAAGCGGCTACTTCCACGCACGTCGATGCGTTGGATGAAGACGCGGGAGCTGTTGGACGATTGACTGAGTTGGGGCGGTTCCTGACTGTAGACGACGGTCCCAGATAGGGCCATAATGGTCGCGGCGATCGCTGCCACTCCCCTCTGGTTCCACCACGGATGACGAACCCTTTTCACAACGAACTCTCTCCCTATCTCAAGATGTTTGTAGTCGTCCATTCCCTCTCCACCCATGGGGTAAAATACGAATCCCCTCAACCCTGCTGCAAGTTTAGGAGAACAACGGTTGCACACATTACTGCGTCTGGCACAATCGATTGATCGGATTAACACAGGTATTGGTCGTCTGAGCGGTTGGCTCGTCCTGCTGATGGTTTTGGTGGGCGGGTTTAACGTCGTAGGACGTTATCTGGGCAATGCCCTGGGACAAAACCTCAGTTCCAATGGGCTGATTGAAACTCAATGGTATTTGTTTAGTTTAGTTTTTCTGTTGGGTGCGGCCTATACTCTGCAAGAAAATGATCATGTTCGTATGGATGTCCTCTACAGTGGTTGGCCGCCTCGCCGTAAAGCTCTAGCTGATTTTATCGCGACGCTTTTGTTTTTGTTGCCCTTTTGTGGGTTTGCTCTCTGGTTTACTTGGACTCCCGTGTTGAACTCTTGGCGTATCCAGGAAGGGTCTCCGGATCCTGGCGGTTTACCCCGTTATCCCATAAAAAGTTTTATTTTAGTCATGTTCATTCTGCTGATTGTTCAGGGAGTCTCCCAGGCCATTAAGAGTTGGGGGATCTATTCTGGGGCGATCGCCCCTCCATCCTCCTCGGAAACTTTGCCCCTCGTCAATGGCCAATCTGGCAATAGCCAATCTGAAGCGGAGAGAGGTGATGATGCTTGACTGGCTCGGACTCCTGATGTTTGCTGGGGTGTTTGTGTTGCTCCTCCTTGGCTATCCAGTGGCCTTTACGCTGGGAGGGGTGGCGGTTTTGTTTAGTCTCATTGGCTCGGCGTTGGGTGTGTTTAATCTGGCGTTGTGGGGGTCATTGCCGTTGCAGGTGTTTAATACGATGTCCAATTACACCCTACTGGCGATTCCCTATTTTATTTTTATGGGGGCTATGTTGGAAAAGTCGGGGATTGCGGAACGGCTTTTAGAAACCATCGGTATTCTTTTTGGACGAGTTCGTGGTGGCTTGGCGTTAGCGGTGATTATTGTTGGCGCCTTGTTAGGGGCAACAACAGGGGTTGTGGCGGCAACGGTTGTGGCTATGGGTTTAATTTCTTTGCCTATTATGCTGCGCTATGGCTATAACAAAGAATTGGCGACGGGGGTGATTGTGGCGTCGGGAACCTTGGGCCAGATTATTCCTCCAAGTGTGGTGTTGGTGGTTCTGGCGGATCAGTTGGGCATCTCGGTAGGAGATTTATTTGTGGGGGCTTTGTTGCCGGGGTTGTTGATGACGACAGTGTTTGCTCTTCATGTGTTGATTATTACTCTCATTCGCCCGGAATTAGCACCTGCATTACCGGCAGAGGTTCGCAATCTGCGGGGACGACATTTACTGAGTCGCGTCTTTCAGGCGATGGTTCCACCGTTGTTGTTAATTGTTCTGGTGTTAGGGAGTATCTTTTTTGGGGTAGCCACGCCGACGGAAGCGGGAGCGTTAGGGGGGATTGGGGCAATGTTGTTGGCGATCGCCAATCAACGATTTACTTGGAGTGGGTTGCGCCAAGTTTGTGATGCGACGCTACGAATTACTAGCATGGTGGTGTTGATCTTGATTGGTTCGACGGCATTTAGTGTGGTGTTTCGGGGTCTGAATGGTGAAGCGGTGATGCGAACGATGTTGGCAAATTTGCCGGGAGGGGAAGTCGGTTTTTTGGTAATTAGTATGGTGGTTGTTTTTCTGTTAGGGTTTTTTATTGATTTCTTTCAGATTGCCTTTATTATTGTGCCGTTGTTTGCTCCAGTTGCGCAAGGTTTTGGCTTAGATATGGTCTGGTATGGAGTTGTTTTAGGAGCAAACTTACAAACCTCGTTTTTGACGCCTCCTTTTGGCTTTGCTCTCTTTTATTTACGAGGAATTGCGCCAGAATCTGTGAAAACGTCAGATATTTATCGTGGCGCAACTCAGTTTGTTTTACTGCAAGTTTTGGTGTTGATGGCAATTATTCGCTTTCCTACTATTGTGACATGGCTCCCCTCATTGGCTCAGTCTAATATGATAGGGAATTAACCTTTAAGTTGTCAGTCATTCTTAATACTTTGGTTGTGAACCAGGATTAATGTATTGGGGACTGGCATGAGCAACAACTTTTTCCTTGGCTGGGGTTTGGGGATAGGAAAGTGTGATTTGCCAGGGGGCTTCTTCTGTGAAAGGGGAAGGTTGATCTTGCCAAACTTCTCCTTGTTCGTAGGCCCGAATCAGCGATCGCCGCACTTCGAGAGGAGGAACATGGGACGGGATCGAGTAGCGCGATCGCATCCGATCTGTATAATAATCACTATGGCGACCTAGTCTGAGAATAAAGTTAAAGACTTCGGGAATTGCCGTTTCACCAAACTCCTCTAGGAATATCTGATAGGCATCAATGGCTGCATTGGCATAGGCGTAGGCTAACCCAGTGTTGAGGGTTTGACTACAAGAAACGAGACAGCGATCGCGGCGATAGTCTAAGGGGGCGAACTCCTCCCCCCAAAGTTGAACGGCCCAAGGAAATTCACAGGAAAGACGGCGACGATCAATAACACTGGCGAAGATGCTATTGACGGTCACAATAAAACGAGCTTCTTCGGCTTCTGCGAGGCGACGAACATCAAGGGCGTTACAAATAATCATGGTGGTTAGGAGTCACAATGAAGAAAAACAGTCGCGGTGCTAGTGTAAACCAGTCGAATCGAGAACTGATGAAATTAAACGGAGAGATGATCCTATCTTCACTTTTATGGGACGCTAATCAGGACTTGGCCCAAGCCTGCCTCAATCATCCGTTTGTACAGGGGATCGCCAAAGGCAATTTACCCCGTCAGACATTCAGCTATTATCTCGGGCAAGACGCATTTTTTCTACAAGCTTTTGCTCGGGCCTATAGTGTTGCAGCCGCAAAATGCACCGATTGGGAGATGTTCCAAGTGTTCCACCGCTTAACTCAAGGGGTGATTGAAGAACTTCACCTACATCAAAGTTATAGCCAAGAGTGGGATGTCGATATTACGACGGTTGAAGCGGGTTCAGCAACACGGCGTTATACTGACTTTCTTCTAGTGACTGCCTGGCAAGCCGATGTGGCAACCATTGCAGCGGCCATGTCCCCCTGTATGCGACTCTATCTATTTTTGGGGCGAGAATTGGCCAAACATGGCATTCCTGACCACCAATATACCGATTGGATCTGTACCTATGGTAGCGATGAGTTTGAGCCGTTGGCAAGACAGCTTGAAGAGGTGGTAGATCGCGAGGGATGCGATCGCCCCCAACTCCGGCAAACCTATCGTTATGCGATGCAATGTGAACTCGACTTTTTTGAGGCCGCCTGGAGCCAATTTGTTTAAGCTCTTGGTTTAAGCTGAAAAATTGCTCCAATTTTACCCATCTGCAAGATGGGAGTGTTATACAGGGTATAGCTTGTTATTGTTTCATATGTTAATTGAGGAGTTACGGCTGTGGTCTTAACGATTGTTACGGAAGATGGATTTGATTTCGGCATTGCTACTCAGGGCAATGAGAACATCGTTATGAGCCAGTTGCCGACTGATGAACTGGCTCAATTAGGCAACTCTGCTTTTCCTGATGCGATCGCCCTTTTGGGGGGCGATGACCTGGCCCGCAATGACGATGAGGGACGTATTATCTTCGGCAATGCCGGTAATGACAGCATCTTCGGGGGAGCGGGTAATGATACCCTGGCGGCAGGTCGTGATAATGACCTTCTCGATGGTGGCTCGGGGAATAATATCCTATTTGGCAATTTGGGAGAGGATACTGTAACGGGTGGTTCTGGGGACGATACCCTGTTTGGTGGCCAGGGGGACGATGTTGTAATGGGTGGGCCAGGAAATGATCTCCTGTCGGGCGATCGCGGTCGTGATACACTCACCGGCGGCGATGGCGTAGATCACTTTAGCCTGGCAGCGTCAGCAGAGATGGGCGAGGATGTGATTGTTAATTTCCAGGATGACGTTGATAAACTGCGACTGGCCCCTGGCGTTACCCAGGCTGATCTGCAAATTGAGTCATCGGGGGCCAACACAGAGATTCGTCGCGAAGGGAACCTAATCGCTGTTCTCAACAATGTGGCAGCTTCTGCCATTGGGGCCGATGATTTCGTCGATGCACAGGCCCCAGCACCGGGACTTGGCGGTTCCTCCTCAGATGATTTTACGGCTCTAGACCTTGAGAGCGCCCTGGAATCGCTCAATAGCCTCAATGGTACCTCTCTAACCAATGCCTTTGCCAGCTCTCAATTTTTAGATGCCGCCGAAGAGTTATTTGGCAATCTCAGTGTCTCAAATCTCGATGTGATTGAGTCCATTGTTGCCACACCCGAGTTTCAAACCCTGGCCAATGAGTTCTTCCAATTCGTGGTGGCGAATCCGGGGGCCTTTGCCGGGGCGATCGATTTTGCTGCTTTGTCTCCGATTGCGAATGCGTTAACGAGTGGTTCCGTTACGGGTGATCTACTTGAGGATGTTTCAGATTTCCTAGGCGGACTGCTTTAAGTTGACCCCAGGACAACGCTGCCAGTTTCCCTGATATTGACCCTTTGGGTGTGGGGGGTTTAGCGGTGTTCGCCGGCGAGTGCTGGTTCGCTCTCACTGGACTTCAACCAGGGTTGAACCTGCTCTAACAGGGTGTCAACCGACGCATTAGTATCCAAAAACGAAAACAGATGTTTATACCGCAACTTGCCGTCAGCAGCCAAGATAAACTGAGCCGGAAGGGGCGCTCCTAAGGCTTGTCCAACCCCATAACGTCGAAACACATCACAACCTGGATTACTCAACAAAGGCAATTTCAAACCCAAATCTCGCACGACAATCTGACTTTGGCGTTCATCGGTACTGGTGAGCATTAATACTTCCACCCCTAACTCTGTGAAGCGGTGATAGTTCTTATTTAGAGCGACAATATGGGGTAGACAAAGAGGACAATACTGCTTTTCTGTAAAAATACGAGTGAAAGCAAGAATCAGCGGCTGTTGGCCTCGATAATCCCGTAGGTGAACTCGTCGTCCGTTGGTAATATCCGGTAACTCGAAATCTGGGGTGGCCACGCCGCAGTAAGACTGGTTGGTGGCGGGGATGGGGAGAAAGTTGTGCAAAAAACGGCGATTCAGTAAGCCACGGAAATCTTGAGAGTAAAGCTGCATGATGGCACAATAAATATCAAAATGGACAGAAAATCGCGAAAAAGCCGGTTATAGTCTTGTTTTGAGCCTCTCGGGTTTCACTGAGCGACGACGGACTGGCTGAGTTCAGGAGTTTCGTTGGCACAACGGGACGGGTACGTTGCTCATACTCTAGCAAAAAGCCCCCAAGACTGAGTTGTCAGGGGGCTAATGATTATGCTGAAACCGAGGTTCGCTTAAATGGCCGCGAAGTAT
>CAZXWM010000123.1:0-10404 GCA_964644215.1 uncultured Phormidium sp. | reverse complement strand
GAAGCAGAAGTATTGGTTGTCTTCACCGGGGACGGATTCTAGGTCATAGCAACGACCTTTGTAGCGATCGAGGTCAGTGAGTCCGTCAGTCCAGACGGTGGTCCAGGTTCCGGTGGAGGATTCCGCTGCAACAGCTGCACCCGCCTCTTCTGCGGGAACTCCCGGCTGGGGGGTCATGCGGAAGCACGCCAACAGGTCGGTGTCTTTGGGGGTGTAGTCAGGGGTGTAATACGTCAGGCGGTAGTCCTGCACACCGGCTTTATATCCAGCTTTCGCTTGTACCATATTCCTCGCTTTCTCCTTGGGTATCAGGGTTTTGTAAAATTAACAACTATCCAGGCGCTTTCCCAAGACCTTGACGACACTAGGGTCGGTCTAGGAGCTTGATGTCTAACACCTTCATTCGCTCAATGAGTCTCTTGAATCGGTGTGAGCAGCGCGATTGATAAGTTGCGGTGACTTCCCGACTGTGCGGGTCAGTGCTGGGGTTAGGAACCTGTACCCAGGCAACCGACAACGTCGGCGAAAGGCTCAACTCGGCCGACGCTTCATTTCGGAAACGCAGTCGAATGTTTTTCTCGCGTTAATTCGCGTTTTGCACTTGGGAAGTTCGTGAAGCCAACAGTTTGGATTGAATGTTTCCTTACCAAGAGGCATCCTATCACGGATCGGATCTTTTTTTTTAGAGTTGACTCATTTTTTTTCTCAACCTCATTGCAATTTTTGGGGAGGCTGATTAGTTTGACTAATGCCGGTCTCGATGTAAAGAAATCTCACAAATTTTGAAGAAAAAAAAAGCCAAGCTGCCCCCTTGTCTTGCCTTAGACAAGGGGTCTCGAAGAAGATTCAACCGGCTTAGAGATTAGCCAGGCTGGTGAGTGCCTACTCAAGCCTAGGGCAATTTTAGGGGCAAATCATCGGCAAATTTCTCAATTTCGACTCTTTAAGATTGCTCTGAGGGAGTCGAGGGGTCTGAACCCGAACGAGATTGTAAATGCTGAGCATGAGGAAACAGAGTTGTTAACATCTGATTCAGATGAACTTGCCCATAAATCAGTCGCTTGACAACAGCAGGATTTGATTGACGATCTGCCGTTGCTTCGCCGGGCGAGGTGGTGCAGGGAGGCTCGGATGAGGGAGGCTCAGACTCGTTCTCAGGGGGGGAAGATGACTCAGGGGAAGACGACTTGGGTAAATCTGTCGAGTCATCAGACGGGTTGGGAGGGTCGTCGCTGGGGTCGTCGCTGATGATGGATTCTTCAGACGACTCGCTCTCCCAGGGGGATGGTAGCTCACGAGCGGGCTTTTGGCCCGGCGATCGCGTTTCATCGGGCCTTTCCTCGGAGCGAGAGCGATCGCCCAAGACGGTCCCGGCCGCCAGCACCTGGTCAGCCGCCACATCAGTATCAATAATCGTTGAGGCGGCTCCGATACTGGCATAAGGGCCAACGGTGCAAGCTCCAATCATCAGGACTCCGGCGCCCAAATTCGCTCCGGCTTTGACACAAATATCACCTCGGTGAGCATGGAGAACAACCCCTAACCCTAGACAGACCCCATCAGCAATGACGATGCGCTCATTTTGTCCCGCTTGTAGCACAACTCCTGGAGCGATCGCGGCATTGGCATGAATGGTCACGTCTCCACTGACGAAGACATCCTCGCGCTCTAGGGGGGATATCGGTAGCGGTTGCATTGGGTTCTCACGGGTTATCAAACGTCGGGAATTACAAGAGCGACGATCACCAGAAGAAACAGCAGTACTGAGGAGTCTGGCTAAACCAGAACGGCGATCGCACTGCCATTTCTCCGCTCGCTCATCGGCCGTATCCCTTAGGGGCGCTGAATAACCGTCTCCAGAACGCGGCGTTTGGCGTTAGGGTCAATGCCAATTAAGCGCACATATTCACCGCGATGATCCTGCATACAGGCCTCAAGAGCGGGAACTACGTCCGTTAACTGGGCGCTGTCAATGGGGGAACAGCTTTTCCAGGATTGGGTTTTAAACCGTCGTGGGGTCGCGTGTTCGGTCCCAATGCGGTAGCCCTGAGCCAGCAGCGATCGCACCTGATCGAGAGTATCCTGCTCCAGTTGGCTGCTCGTCACCGAGCGACCGTTGCCGTTTTTCTGAGCCTTATAGCTATTGGCACTGGCACCAAAGCCTTTACGGCTGCTGCCAGCGGCGGCACGCTGGCCATTGCTTTGGGAGCCTGGACGCTGAATAATCGTCTCGCTGACCCGGCGTTTCGCCTTGGGGTCAATGCCAATCAACTGCACATACTCACCCTCATGGTCGGCCACACAGGCTTCGAGTTGGTTGAGTACTTGATTGAGTTGTTTCGACTCAATGGGAGCGCAGGTTTTCCAGGATTGGGTTTTAAAGCGGCGTGGCGTGGCGTGTTCTGTGCCAATGCGACAGCCCTGAGATAATAGCGATCGCACCTGTTCCACCGTCTCCCCAGTCAGAACGCCCTGGCCCGAAGAACCCCGAGCCACGGAGCCATTTCCGGTGACGGCGGCGACTTTCTCAACAGCGCCTTTACTCGGAGGTGTGACCCCATCAGGCCGTTGCACGATCGCCTCGACGACGCGGCGTTTCTCGTTGGGGTCAATGCCGATCAACTGCACATATTCCCCGGCGGCCTCGGCTAAAATCTCATTGAGTTGGGCGATCGCCGCCTTGGCAGAACCCGAAAGAGTCCCCACCGTCAACCAAGACTGAGTCTTAAAGCGACGAGCCGAGGCTCGTTCAACGCCAATCTGATAGCCTGACTGCAACAGAGAGCGCACCTGAGCGGCGGCACTGGCATCGAGGCTGGCTCCATTCGTCGAGGCGGCCGGGCGAGACCCGTTACCGCGACTGGCCCGATAAGACGACGTCCCGGACGAGTTCCCCCCACTAACGGTCGGGGGTTCTCCGGGACGCTGAATAATCATTTCGCTGACGCGCCGTTTGGCATCTGGGTCAATGGCGATTAGGCGCACATATTCCCCAGAACACTCTCTTAAAACTGTTTCGAGTTCCGAAACGGCGCGATCGGCGCGAGTGTTGGATAGAGTCCCGGCGGTTAGCCAAGACTTGGTTTTGAATCGGCGGGCGTTGGCGTGTTCGATGCCGATTTTATAGCCCTGTTGGAGCAAGCGTTTGACTTGCCCATTGACTTCATTATTTAAACTCATACTCCCTACTGACGTATCCTCAGATACAGCGATGTCCTTGCCGTCACCTTTACGATTTGCTTGAGCAGATTGCCGTCGCGCAGAAGACTCACCCCCTTGATGGGAGGATGAGGAGACTCCCCGCTGCAACGTGGCATTAGCGTCGAGCAAATACTGTGCGAAGTCCCGATCTACGGGTCGTACATCGGGCAGCCGCTCCGCCTCGGCTTGGCTGGTAATGACAGAGCCAGATGGCACATATTTTCCAGGAGGAATCTCAACATCCTGGATTAAGGTGTGCATCATCACCACCGAACCTTGACCCACCCGCGCATTGAACACCGTCGAGCGAAAGCCAATAAAGCAGTCGTCTCCGATATATGCCGGACCATGGACCAAAGCCAAATGAGCCACACAACTGTTGCGACCGATCCAGACCGCGTATTCACGCTGGCGATCACCGACAACGGTTGCACCATTCAGTCCTTGAATGATGACTCCATTCTGGATATTCGCGTGATCGCCGATATAAAACGGCGACTCCGCATCGGCGCGAACCGATGTCCCCGGTGCGATCGTTGCCCCTTCGCCGACGGTGACATCGCCGATGATATTGGCAAACGAATGCACATAGGCTGTGCTGTGGATCTTAGGTTCGGCAAGCTCCCGCTGGGGGGATGGAGCCGCGCGCTTGCGGACAACCATAACGAATTTCGTTCCTCAATCAACTCAATGATCCCAAAACTGCTCAGGCTCAGCCTTAACAGCATGGGTTAAAACATGGCTAAAAACTTTAGTTCCTAGGCTACGACCGGTTCACAATTAGTAACGATCTTTTTTGCTATAAACCTGTCGGTTTTCCAAGCTCACGGTATCGATAATGCCCACAGTTAGTGCATCAATCGGACAACCTTCGCGCCCCGGTTCAACCCGAGCAGCACTCCCGCGACTGAACAGAACCCACTCACCGGTTCCAGCACCGACGAGATCTGCTGCGACTTCATACTTGGGGATTAACTCTCCCTGAGCATCAACAAGTTGCAACACGAGGAGTTTAAGGCCCCTCATGGTCTCTAGTTTTTGGTTGCTGACGACCGTTCCGCAGACTCTGGCAATTTGCATTATCTCTGCTAGTTTAGCGGCTAATGGAGCGAGGTGAGCCGATGCTCTCGCGGAACTGCTCAACCGCTTCGGTATAGCGAATCGGCAGAACATATTCCAGGTTCTCGTGAGGACGAGCAATAATATGGGTCGATAAAACTTCTCCCCCATTCACCCGTTTCACATTATCGGTTCCGGCCGAGATGGACGCTTGCACTTCCGAGACATCGCCCCGGACGATGACCGTGACGCGACCTGAACCAATTTTTTCGTACCCGACCAGGGTCACCCGAGCGGCTTTCACCATGGCGTCAGCGGCTTCTACCACTGCCGGAAACCCGAGGGTTTCAATCATTCCTACGGCAATTGACATTGTGTTGTTAACTCCTGCAATAAATCATTATCCGGATTGAGACCCTGGCCCGAGGGACTCCCAATGGCGGGAATGTCCTCAAGGCGATCGCCGGCGATCGCCGACCAACGTCTAAGTTAGGTGTTTCGATTAGTAAGTCCGGAACTGATCGACTTCTTCGGTGTAGCGAATTGGCAGAACATACTCCAAGTTCTCGTGAGGACGGGCAATGATGTGCGTCGATAGCACCTGTCCACCATTGACTCGGTTCGCTGCATCAATCCCCGCTGAGACTGACGCTTGCACTTCCGACACATCACCCCGGACGATCACGGTGACACGACCCGAACCAATTTTTTCGTAACCGACGAGAGTGACCCGAGCTGCTTTCACCATCGAGTCAGCCGCTTCGACCACTGCCGGAAACCCCAGCGTTTCAACCATTCCTACCGCAATTGACATGACGAGTATCGCTCCTTGAAAAAATACGCTTGATGCGTTTGAACTGCAACCAATAGGGCGATCGCCGTGAGCGACCCCCAATGGACTGGCCAAAACCTGGCTCGACAACCTCTCTGGCTGCCAGGATAGTTCCAGATCAAACCTCGCAGGCTTCATGTCGGAAGACATGACTGTTGGCTCCTCTGCCTACGGGGCTGACCCCTGGGCTTACCAGAAATTCCAGTGAGCGCAAAATTTTGACGGGGAAGGCTAATCTATTCAATCCCAATACAAAGAGTAGGAAACTTTGGCTCCTTTGACAATATAAAGCAAGATGATATTTTCAAATCGGATAGTTTAATAAAAGTTAACTCGAAAGATCCGCCCCCGTTCCCAGCCGGACGAACCCTCTCCGATGAGGGGATCGCGGGTCACTACCCTATAATTGCTGTATTGCTTAAAATTCTCCATTGCGCGAGGCTCAAGGGCGACGATAACCCACCCAGTCGTCGTCTCCCCTGTGCTGAGAGTTTCTCTCGGCATTCAGCCAAAATATGAAAATGTTGTTAGACGTACTCAAACTCCCGATAAGATGAGTGGTTTTCTCCTACAGACCTGCTGGCTCGTACCATTGTACGCACTTATAGGTGCCATCCTAACCCTACCCTGGTCAGTCGGCTTAGTCCGACGAACGGGGCCGCGTCCGGCCGCCTACCTGAACCTACTAATGACCTTAGTGGCCTTCATCCACGGCTCTGCGGCTTACTTCGAGAGCTGGGGTCAGCCTCCCCAACAGATTGTCTTCTCCTGGCTCAACGCCGCCAACCTAGACTTATCTCTCGCCATCGAAATTTCCCCCCTCAGTCTCGGGGCCATGGAACTGGTCACCGGGCTGGCTCTACTTTCCCAACACTACGCCCTGGGCTACATGGAAAAAGACTGGTCCCTAGCCCGCTTCTTCGGACTAATGGGGTTCTTTGAAGCCGCCCTCAGTGGCATCGCCCTGAGCGACTCCCTGCTGCTGAGTTACGGACTCCTAGAAATGCTCACCCTATCGACTTACCTGCTGGTGGGCTTTTGGTATGCCCAGCCCCTGGTCGTCACCGCCGCCCGGGATGCCTTCCTCACCAAACGGGTCGGCGATATCTTGCTCCTGATGGGCTTAGTGGCCCTATCGAGCTATGGAACCGGCTTAACCTTCAGCGAACTCGAAACCTGGGCCGAAACCAATCCCCTACCCTTCTCGACAGCCACCTGGCTCGGACTCGGACTCATTGCCGGTCCTCTGGGCAAATGTGCCCAATTTCCCCTCAACCTCTGGCTCGACGAAGCCATGGAAGGTCCCAGCCCCGCTTCGATTATGCGTAACTCCGTGGTGGTGTCTGCTGGAGCCTATGTTCTGATTCGTCTGCAACCGGTCTTCACGCTCTCCCCAGTCGTCTACGATGCCCTGATTATCATTGGCACCATCACAGCCATCGGCAGTTCCCTGATGAGCCTGGCTCAAGTTGACCTGAAACGGGCCTTATCCCATACCACCAGTGCCTATATGGGCTTGGTCTTTATCGCCGTCGGTTTCGGACAAGTCGATATTGCCCTACTGCTGCTGCTGACTCATGCGATCGCCAAAGCCCTAGTCTTTTCCAGCATCGGCTCGATTATTCTAGCCACCAACAGTCAGAACATCACCGAAATGGGCGGACTCTGGTCGCGAATGCCGGCCACCACCACCGCCTTTTTAGTCGGGTCGGCCGGTCTGGTGTCCATCTTACCCCTGGGGACATTTTGGACCTTTCGGCGTTGGGTCAACGGTTTCCAAGAAGTGCCTCCCGGCTTAGTCTTAATCTTGCTGCTGGTCAACGCTCTCATGGCCGTGAGCCTCACCCGAGTCTTCCGCTCCGTCTTTTTGGGGGAACATCAAGCCAAAACTCGCCGCACTCCCGAAGCTCCTTGGACCATGGCCGTTCCGATGGTCTCGTTGACCGTCGTGACCCTCCTGGTTCCCCTAATGCTGCAACATTGGCAACTCCTCCTGACCTGGGATGGTCCTTGGGCCTTCTCTCACAATCCCCTGATTCAGTTTGGCAGTCCCCTCTTGGTTGTCAGTGGGGTCTTAGGCGTGATGCTCGGCAGTCTCCCCTATTCTCCTCGTCGCACGAATGCGCGTTCTCAGAAGCGATCGCTACGCTTCTGGCAAGATTTCCTGGCTTACGACTTTTATATCGATCGCCTCTACCAGATGACCATAATAACCTTTGTCTCAAGCGTCTCTCGCTTAGCCTCAAACTTCGATCGCTACATCGTCGATGGCGCGGTCAACCTCGTCGGCTGGATGGCGATTTTCAGTGGTCAAGCCCTTAAATACAGTATCTCGGGTCAATCTCAGTCCTACGTCTTGACTATTCTAGCTGCCACCGGCATCCTCGTCTTCCTAGCCTGGTGGGGGTTCTAGTCTCGGTGCTGTTTGAATCGATGTAGAGAGCGATTGTCCGCTCAAGCCTCTTGGGAGCGTGAAGAACTCCCGCAACGAAGAACTACGCCCTAAAAACTACGAATGCTGAGTGCCTTACTTCTTATTCCCCTCATTGCAGCAATTGTCATTTGTCTGCTACCCAAATCCCTACCCTCGGGGCGGTTTCGGAGCATCAGCTTTGTGGTGCTGACCCTCGTCTTTGGTCTAACCCTGAGTCTTTTAGCTGATTTCGATTCTAGCCTGGGAGGACTGCAATTGACTGAGCAAGTGGCCTGGGTCGATTGGCTCGGGTTGAGCTACCATCTGGGTCTCGATGGTATCTCCTTACCGTTGGTACTTCTCAACCAACTGCTGACGGCGATCGCCATCCTCAGTAGTCCCGACAAACTCGAACGACCGCGCCTCTACTACAGTCTAATCCTAATTCTCAACCTCAGCGTCACCGGGGCCTTTCTCTCCCTGGACTTGCTGCTGTTCTTCATCTTCTACGAACTCGAACTGGTCCCGCTGTATCTCCTGATTGCCATTTGGGGAGGCGATCGCCGCAACTATGCCGCTACCAAATTTCTCCTCTACACCGCCACTTCAGGCATTTTCATCCTCGCCGCCTTCTTAGGACTCGTCTGGCTCACCGGCGCCGGGAGTTTTGACTACAGCGTTCTCCCCGCCGGAGCCTTACCCATCAGCACCCAGTTGCTAATCCTGACCGGGTTATTGATTGGTTTTGCCATCAAAATCCCCATTTTCCCCTTCCATACCTGGCTCCCCGATGCCCACGTCGAAGCCTCAACCTCGGTCTCGGTTCTCTTAGCCGGCGTTCTTCTCAAACTGGGAACCTATGGCTTATTACGCTTCTGTGTCGGGATGTTGCCCGAAGCCTGGTCTGTTGCCGCCCCCGTCCTAGTCATTTTTGCCGTCATTAGCGTCCTCTATGGGGCGTTTACCGCCATTTCTCAGCAAGATATGAAAAAAATGGTGGCCTACTCCTCCATCGCCCATATGGGCTATATTCTGCTGGCTGCTGCCGCTGCAACGCACCTGAGTTTGTTGGCGGCGATCGCCCAATCGGTCAGTCATGGCCTGATCTCGGCCATGTTGTTCCTCCTGGTGGGGGTTGTGGGCAAGAAAACCGGCACTCGCGATATCGACCAACTCCGTGGCTTACTCAACCCAGAACGGGGTTTGCCGATTATCGGCAGTTTGATGATTGTCGGTGTCATGGCTAGTGCCGGTATCCCCGGAATGGTGGGCTTTGTCTCGGAGTTTCTCGTCTTCCGAGGTAGTTTTCCCGTGTTTCCGCTGGCGACGCTCTTGTGTTTGGTGGGAACTGGTTTAACGGCGGTCTATTTCCTACTCATGGTAAACCGAGTCTTCTTTGGCCGTCTTTCGGACATTGTGACCAACTTGCCTCCAGTGCAATGGCGCGATCGCCTCCCAGCCTTAGTTTTAACTCTATTGTTAGTGGTGTTTGGCCTGCAACCCAACTGGCTCGTCCGTTGGAGTGATGCTGATGCGGCCCGATTAGTTCCCCCGGTGGCTCTGGCTCAACTCTCCTCGCTGTCTGGGCCTGAACTCCCTTCGAGCCAAGATACTGCCTCTCGCCCCTAGAGGATGATGATATCCCGGCTCTCAATTGTCCACTATTAACCGTCAAACACTGATTTTATGGTTACTACTCCTCTCGCCCCCTCCCAACACCCTCTGGCCGAGTATATTCACCGCCTGGAACGGGGTCAAGCCTTACTCAAGGACAGCCCTGAGAATGTCTTGGAAGTGGTGGGCATTCTCAAAAGCTATGGGGTGGTTCTCGATGCCTACTCCAAGAACCTCATCTACATCGCCCAGGACCAGTTTTTAGTGCAGTTCCCCTTCTTTAAGTATTTCAACGGGGAGGTGAGTCTCCCGAAACTGTTGCGCTTCTGGTGGCACGATCGCCTCAACTACGAGTATGCCGAATACTGTATGCGAGGAATGCTCTGGCACGGCGGCAATGGCGTAGATACCTATCTCGATAGTGACGAGTTTAGCCAGGCCGCAGAAGCCGCGATTCAGGCTAAAGTGCGAGGCAATCCCGTCTTATCGCTGCTGCATCGTCTTTTCCCGGATTTCTGGCCCGAACAGGTGCGGATGTCCTGTTACTACAGCGCCCTAGGACAGTTCTGGCGAGTGATGAGTGATATGTTCTTGGAGTTGAGCGATCGCTATGATGCTCAAGAGATTCACTCTATCCCCGATGTCGTCAAACATATCCTCGACGGACTGGTGGCGGCGGCGAATCAGCCCATCACCTACCAGGTTGAGATTGAGGGGCAAGCCTATGACATTATGCCCGAGTCTCTAGGGTTAACCTTCCTCACGGATACGGCTGTTCCCTATGTCGAGGCGATTTTCTTCCGAGGTGCGCCCTTTCCCGGAACCGTCTCCTACAATGCTCAAGCCGAACAGATTCCCGATGAACAGGGGGATTTTGCCTATGGTGCTTTGTATGCCGACCCCTTGCCCATCGGCGGCGCGGGGATTCCCCCCACTCAGTTAATGCAAGATATGCGCCATTTCTTGCCGGAGTATCTCCATGAAGTCTATCGGCGCGGCACCCGTGGTGAGGATGATATTCGGGTGCAGATTTGTGCCACGTTCCAGAAATCGATGTTTTGTGTCACCACAGCGGCGATTCAAGGGTTGGCCCCTCATCCGCTGACGACGACAGACCCGCAGCAGCAGGCTGAAAACCGGGCTTATTTGGAACATTGGATGAATCGCTTTGAGAGTTCCCGGATTCGGGAAGCCAACGCCTAGGAGTCGTCGCTGGCTGAGGCTTGGGGCAGCCAGAGGACAAAAGTGCTGCCGCGATTGCGGTTCCCGCACGCTTCGCGATCGC
>CAZXWM010000122.1:0-10450 GCA_964644215.1 uncultured Phormidium sp. | reverse complement strand
AACAGGAGTCCAAGAATGTCAACAGATATATTCGTTGTTTCCTCTAATTGGTTTTCATTTACATACGGAGGTGAGGAATTTCCACTTCTCTCGTTTAGTGGCGTTGAGGTGCAGGCTAAAACATCAGGACACAAGACACCTATTGCTTCAGGTAAAAATGCTCAAACTTTCCGCCAAACTACTTCAACCGGTTACTACAACAATCAAAATGTGACGATTGAAGCCACACTACTAGACGGCGACATGAAGCTGTACAATCTTTTCAAGAAAGGAATGCCGGCAGCCTACAAAGGAGAGGGTAAGTGGAGTGAAAGTTTTACGGATGCGGCGATCGATATTTTTGATTCAGATGGAAAGGTCGTCTTGACGTATAACCTCAAGCAATGCCAAATCGTGAGTTATGAAATTGGAGAACTCAATGTAGATGGACAAGATTTTTTGACGGAAAAATTTGAACTCAATGTCGAGAGTGTTGAGCGAAAACAGTAGTGAGTTTTACGTTTTTGAGTCGATTAAGTAGTTCACTTCAGTAACAGACAACAAACAGGAGTAATACAATGGCGATCGATAAAGAGCCTCTTTCTCAGGCGAGGTTTGAATTTAAGGTTGATGGACTAGATGTCGATGCTTTAATTGAATCGGTGTCTAGTTTTAAGATGAATATTCCCGTCACCAATGCTGAAGGGGCGTTTGGTGTGAAAGCTGGGGGCAAGGTTAACCGTCAGGCGGCACCGTCGGCGGTTGAGTCGAATGATGTCACCATTACGTTCGTGACGTCAAGTAAAGCCCCTAAAGCTGTTTCCAACTGGTTTTACGATTCTCACTCGACGCCGGATCTTGGGGGAGCAACCAAGACGAAAGGAAAGACGGATCAAGCGACGTTAAAGATATTTAAACAGGATGGCTCGGAATCAGCAACCTGGGTGTTTTCGGGAGTGATGCCTATGTCTTATACGCTATCGGGACTGAATGCGGCGGGAAATGAGTCGCTGAAGGAAACGGTAACGTTTGCCTATGAGTATGTAGAACGAACCCAGTAGCCGCTGAGGATTGTGTTTGCGTTGTGAAGTGACCCTGAACTGATGCCTGAGTTTCCTGAATTATTGTCAACATCTCGCTTCTATTTAGAACTGCAACTGGCTGATAGTGTCGAGGCGATCGATGCCTATTTTATGGAATGTCAGGGGTTTCAAACCCATCAAGAAGTGATTGAGATTTCTGAGGTGACGCCGCAGATGTGGGGTCAAACAGGCAACTCCCGAGGTCGAGTTGTGCGGACAAAAATTCCGGGCAATGTTCACTACACGAACCTAATTTTGCGCCGAGGTCTGACGATTTCGATGACGCTCTGGACTTGGTTAGACCGGGTGCAAGAGGGAGCTTGGGCAGCACAACGTCGTGATGGCTCTTTGACGTTGTACAATCAGTCCTCTGAGCCTCAGTTTAGGTTTGAATTTAAGCGGGCCTGGCCCCTCGGCTATGGGATTCTGGATCTCAATGTCAGTGGTGGCGAGTTGCAAATTGAAACCTTAGAGGTTGCGGTGGAAGAGTTAAGGCGTGTACCTGCCGTCTGAAGGAGACAGTTGGATTGAGACTGAGTTTGAGTTCCATGTTGTCAAAGGCTGGGTTGCCCTGTTTCCAGCCTTGACATGAAACTCACGCCACTGGCTTAGACTGACGTGGGTGTATTACTGGCTTCGGCCAGGCGTTCCAAACTCTCCTGCTGATCCTGAGTAATACAGGCCTGAACCACCGATTCAATCTCTCCCTCCAACACCGAATCGAGATTGAAGTTTTGACCCAACCGGTGATCTGTCACCCGAGTATCCTTATAGTTATAGGTGCGAATCTTCTCCGATCGCGCCCCCGTTCCCACCTGAGAACGACGCATCGAGGTCACCGCCTCCTTCTGTTCCCGTAACTTCGCCTCATACAGTTTCGCCCGCAGAATCTGTAAGGCCCGTTCTCGGTTCTGTAACTGCGATCGCTCCTCCGTACAAAAAATGCGAATCCCCGTCGGCTTGTGGAACAAATCCACCGCCGTCTCGACCTTGTTCACATTCTGTCCCCCAGCACCCCCAGACCGGGCCGTAGACATCTCAATGTCCTTGGGATCAATCTTAATTTCCACATCATCCACTTCCGGCATCACCGCCACCGTCGCTGTGGAGGTATGTACTCGTCCCCCAGCTTCCGTCGCCGGAACTCGTTGTACCCGGTGAACTCCCGCCTCAAACTTGAGCTTACTGTAAACTGAGTCCCCTTTAATCTCTAAAATCGCTTCCTTAAAGCCTCCCATATCCGCCGGAGACTCACTCAGCAACTTGACTTGCCAACGTTGGTTTTCGGCATAACGAGAATAAATCCGCACCAAATCTCCGGCCCAGATTCCGGCTTCATCGCCGCCGGTTCCAGCGCGAATCTCCAACATGATGTTCTTATCGTCATTGGGATCTCTCGGCAATAACAACACCTTAAGGCGATCTTCGAGGCGCTGGAGTTCGGCTTGCAACTCCTCGACTTCCATGACCGCCATCTCCCGCATTTCGGGATCGCCGCCGGAGTCCTTCACTACCTGTTCTGCGCCTTTGAACTCCTCGGTCAACTGCTGCCATTTCTCGTAGGTTAGCACCGTTTCTTCGAGAGAGGCGCGGGCTTTGGCAATTTTCTGAAACTCATCAGGATCTGTGGCCACATCAGGATCTGCCATCCGTTTGGTCAGTTCTTGAAACGTTTGTTCAACGGATTTGAGTTTGTCTAATAAATACTGTTCAGCCATAATGCCCTTTTATGCTCTCTGAGAATGTGACGCTCAACAGATGATGGAATTTGGGGTGCGCCATTGACTAAAAAAAGAGGGCGGCGATCGCGAAGCGTGCGGAAACCGCGATCGCGCCCAACAATACGGGCTGGCTAGGACTGAGAATCGTTTTCTTCAGCAGTGTCGGTCATTCCATACTTGCGTAGGAACCGCTCAACCCGTCCTTCCGTATCAATAATCTTCTGGTTCCCGGTGTAAAACGGGTGATTACCCGACCAAACATCTACATGGATTTCCGGCTGAGTTGCGCCAACGGTCATGACCATCTCGCCATTACAGTAAACCTTGGCTTCGGGATACCATTCGGGGTGAATTCCTTCTTTGGGCATGATTTTAATCTCTTTTGAATGCAGGGGGTGAACAAAATCAACTGAACGCTAGTCTTCAGTTGGGAGGTGAGGTTGTGGCGTATAACCTGACCATTTCGCTGTGGCCATTTTAACGCGAATCCTCCTTCATCTGTCAGCGATGTGACCTTGACGAAGGAGAACTCAAAGTCACCCTTAACGTTTGGAGTATTGAGGTGCTTTACGAGCTTTGCGTAAGCCGTATTTCTTCCGCTCTTTAGCGCGGGGGTCACGGGTAAGATAGCCCTCAATCTTCAGGGGTTGACGGTTATCGGGATCGAGTTTGCACAAGGCCCGAGCGACTCCGAGACGAATGGCATCAGCCTGTCCGGTTAAGCCACCGCCCTGAACCGTCACCAAGATATCGTATTCATTTTCCAAGCCCAAGGTTTCTAATGGGGCCTTGGCACTAGAAATATAGGTGGGGTTGAACTGTAAATACAGATCACCGGGTTTGTTGTTGACGACAAGTTGGCCATCTCCGGGAACGAGACGAACACGGGCCGTGGCTTCTTTGCGTCGTCCGGTTCCCCAATACACGACGCGGTTTTGGTCAGTTTCCATTAGTTGTCTCCAGTATTGGTGTCAATGACGAGGGTTTGAGGTTTTTGAGCGTCATGGGGGTGATTGGGTCCCCGATAGACTTTGAGTTTGGTAAACAGTTGCCGACCGAGGGCTTGTTTGGGCAACATCCCTTTAACGGCTTTCTCAATAATTCGCTCAGGAAGGCGAGCTTGTAGTTTGGCGAAGGTTTCGACCTTCATGCCACCGGGGCGACCGGAATGGCGGCGATAGAGCTTCTGGGAGCTTTTTTTACCGGTGACGGCCACTTTTTCGGCATTAATAATAATGACGAAATCGCCGACATCCATGTGGGGGGTGTAATTGGCTTTGTTTTTGCCCCGCAGAATTTGAGCCACTTCACTGGCGAGTCTACCGAGGCGTTGGTTCGTCGCGTCAATGACATACCATTGGCGATCGAGCGAGTCAACAGGGGGGATATGGGTTTTTGCAGTCATAATCAATGATCTGGCGTGATGGATAAGGGGTCAAATTGGAAGTGAGGCATGGCCTGCGATCGCACTACGTCCGGGAAGGGACTCTCGGGATAGCCCACATCTAAGAGGCATAGTCCCTTGGCGGGGGCGGCATACTTCACGGCTTCCCGCCGTTCGTGTTTCCAGATGGTCTGGAATTCGTCGAGCGATCGCCGTCCGGTTGCCACTTGCACCAACATCCCTACCAGTAAGCGCATCATGCCATAGAGAAAGCCACTGGCTTGGACTTCGAGGCAGACCATCGGTCCATGTCGCTGGCACAAGACCTCTTGCACATCCACCCAAGAGTGAGGGCGAGAAGACCCAGCGCGACGAAAGGCCGAGAGATGGTGACGACCCAGCAGGGGAGTCAAGGCGGCCCGAATCCGCTGTTCATCGATGGGTTCATGATAGTAATGCCAGACAAACGGCTCGATAAACAGGTTAGGGCGGGCTGCCGTGTATAACAGATACCGATAACGTCGCCAAGTGGCTGAAAAGCGGGCGTGCCAATCGAAACTGACGGGGGCAGAGGCGCGAATGAGAATCCCTTCTGGGAGGGTGTTATTGAGCACCACAGCCCATTTATGGGCGGGAATGGGACTGTTTAAGTCCACATGGACAACCTGGGCGGCGGCGTGAACCCCAGTATCCGTGCGGCCAGCGGCGTGGATCGTGACCGGGTAGCCTAAGACCTTGGCGATCGCCGTTTCGACTTCTTCCTGAACCGTCCGATGATGGGGTTGTCGTTGCCAACCGTAGAAGGGATGACCGAGGTACTGAACGACCAAGGCCACCCGCTGGGTTGGCATCCGATCGCGATCGCCCATGAATTAGACCAGTTCGATAATTGCCATATCTGCGTTATCACCGCGACGACTCACAGTGCGCAGAATGCGGGTATAGCCGCCCTGACGATTCCCATAACGTTCACTAACCCCAGCAAACAGGGCGTGAACCAATTGAGGATCGTACATATACCCTAAGGCCCGACGGCGAGCCGCCAGAGTTCCTTCTTTGGCCAAGGTGATCATATGTTCGGCTTCCGAACGAACCGCTTTGGCCCGGGTTTTGGTGGTGGTGATTCGTCCATGACGAATCAACTCAGTAGTCAGCGATCGCAACAGGGCTTTACGCTGATCGGCAGGTTTGCCGAGTTGAGGGACACGACAAGAGTGACGCATAATACTTTGAGCTAACCTTGAGCTAAACGACGGAGAAACTTAGGCTTTGGCCTTTTCTTGAGGAAGAGTAATCCCCAAGCGTTGTTGAAGTGCATCGATGACTTCTTCAGCGGATTTTTGACCAAAGTTCTTAATTTCTAAGAGATCTTCTTGGGAGTAATCCAGCAAATCGGCCACGGAGTTGATCTGAGCCCGTTTGAGACAGTTATACGCCCGAACCGACAGTTGCAATTCCTCAATGGGAATTTGGCTGGTGGGGTCTTCGTCGGGGGTGTAATCGTCTTTGAGGGATTCGAGGGTAATATCTTGCAGAGGCGTAAACAACTCTACCAAGATCCCGGCCGCTTGACTGAGGGCTTCCTGGGGGGAAATGCTCCCATTGGTCCAAATTTCCAAGACCAGCCGATCTTTATCGAGGGAGCCACCAATGCGCGCATCTTCTACAGTGTAGTTAACTTTGCGCACCGGCATGAACACCGCATCGATTTGCAGAAAATCGAGGGACCCGCCTTCATCGCGACTGCGATCGACAGAGCGATAGCCGGTTCCGGTTTCAATTTTGAACTCCATCTCCAGGGTCGCCCCTTCAGCCAGGGTGGCGATGTACTGGCTGGCTGAGGTGGGTTCGACCTCAGAGGGGAGATCAAAATGCTCCGCACGGACCATCGCCGGCCCTTGAACCATCAAACGGCCAATGTGAGGTTGACCCCCGTGGTTTTTCAGGACCACCTCTTTCATGTTGAGTAAAATTTCCAGAACATCCTCACGAACCCCTGGAATGGTGGCGAACTCATGGTTAACCCCAGCAATGCGGACTGCCGTAATGGCAGTCCCTTCAATGTTGGCTAACAGGACTCGCCGTAGGGCATTGCCAACGGTGGTTCCTTGTCCCCGTTCTAGGGCTTCGACCGTGAACTTCCCATATTGTCCTTGGTCTTTTTCAGTGTTACTTTCAACACATTCAATTTGAAACTGCGCCACGGCGTGACCTCCCGAATACTGATTCCCCATTTGAAGCTTGGTGCATATTGAGACAGGCTCTGCTCCTGCTCACGGCCTATGCTGACCGGCGGGCGATCGATACGTTGCGCGCGATTGCGGTTCCCGCACGCTTCGCGATCGCCCACTCCGTTAGACCCGTCGCCGTTTGGGGGGACGACAGCCGTTATGCGGAATGGGGGTGATATCCCGAATCAGGGTAATTTCCAAGCCAGCCCCTTGTAAGGCGCGGATGGCCGTTTCACGACCAGCACCGGGACCGTTGACCATGACTTCAATTTGGCGCATTCCCTGGTCACCGGCGCGACGAGCCGCACTTTCGGCAGCCGTTTGCGCGGCATAGGGGGTTCCTTTTTTAGCGCCTTTGAAGCCACTGGACCCAGCTGAGGCCCAAGAAATCACTTCACCCCGAGCGTCAGTGATGGTGACAATGGTGTTGTTAAAGGTTGATTGAATGTAGGCAACGCCGTTGGGGACGTTACGCTTTTGCTTCCGTGGACCGGATTTTTTGGGTTGTCTGGCCATAGTTAGGTTGTGGTTAGGAGTTAGGTTCGCGGTGAGTAGGCGACAAGGGCCGAGGCCAAGTCGTGACCCTCCCAGAGAGAGGGGACGCTAACGACGTGCCTTGGGCTTATTTTTTCAGACCGGGTTTTTTCTTACCGGCAACGGTGCGACGGGTGCCGCGACGAGTCCGGCCGTTGGTGCGAGTGCGTTGTCCCCGTACCGGCAGTCCCATCCGGTGACGACGACCGCGATAACAGCCGATATCGACGAGTCGTTTGATGTTCATCGTTTCCCAACGACGTAAATCCCCTTCGATTTGGTAGGCGGCTTCGATATGTTGCCGTAGGCTGGCAACGTCACTATCGCTGAGATCTTTGACACGGG
Organism: uncultured Phormidium sp.; assembly: GCA_964644215.1. Lineage (GTDB taxonomy): Bacteria > Cyanobacteriota > Cyanobacteriia > Cyanobacteriales > Geitlerinemataceae > Sodalinema. The sequence goes on along the minus strand of CAZXWM010000122.1, from coordinate 3,174 downwards.
TGTCGGGGTTGACGCCCGTGGCTTCTAAGATCGCTTGTGAGCGCTTTAGGCCAATGCCGTAAATATAGGTCAGTCCAATTTCAATGCGTTTGTCGCGGGGGAGGTCAACTCCAGCAATCCGTGCCATGTTTCTTCCTTATGATGAAATTCAGTGGTAGTCCCTCGGTGGGGGTCGTTCTCGCCCAACTCCGCCTTTTCCGTGATTCTTGCTTCGGTATGATGGGAATGAGACTGGGGTGGGGGCGTATCAGGATTGTTAGCCCTGACGTTGTTTGTGTTTAGGATTTGGGCAAATAACCATAACGCGTCCGCGTCGTCGGATCACGCGACACTTTTCGCACATTTTGCGGACTGATGCTCGAACTTTCATGACTTCGGTTGCAATACTTACAAACTTGATATTATAACTGATTTTCAGTTTTCGCGACAGGCAAACTGACTCCTGATGGAGCCGTTGATGACGCGCGGCTGAGGGGAGGTGACTTTCCTGAGACCCGATTCGCGGTTATTTCTTCCGCAAGCGGTAGGTGATACGACCTTTTTCGAGGTCATAGGGAGTCAGTTCGACTTTGACGCGATCGCCCGGCAGGATTTTAATGTAATTGCGGCGAATCTTCCCCGAAATGTGGGCCAGAACGTTAAAGCCGTTATCGAGATCGACTCGAAACATTGCGTTGGGAAGGGACTCCGTTACGGTTCCTTCCATCTCGATGAGGTCTTGTTTAGCCACGTAGGTCTCCTTTCAATTCAACAAATTGGGGCGCTCGTGAAACGTGCGGGAACCGCAATCGCTCCCCAGGATTTCCCTAGATATCTTAGCAAAAAAACCTCAAAAATACCTTGACAAATCCTCATGCTTGGTATCACGCCGCCAGGTTTTGACTGAGATGCTCGGTGACAGCATCCATATCCTGGCCACCATCAATCGATAGCAAGCGCGACTGTTGCTCATAGAACTCAATCAAGGGAGCCGTTGCTTGGCGATACACCGTCAGACGATGACGAATCGTCTCCTCTTGGTCATCCTGACGGCCTCGGGCCAACAGTCGCTGCACAATCTCTTCATCAGGAACCGTGAAATTCACGGCGCGATCGCAAGCCTGATCAATCTCAGCCAACAACTCATCCAAGAACTTCGCCTGAGACAAATTACGAGGGAACCCATCCAAAATCCAACCCGATTGAGCGTCATCCTGTTGCAGGCGTTCGCGAACCAAACCCAAAATCAGATCATCGGGAACCAAATCCCCCCGGTCCATATAAGACTTAGCTTGTTGTCCCAAGGGCGTTTGCTTCGCAACCGCCTCGCGGAGAATATCTCCCGTGGAAATATGAGGGATTCCCAAACGTTGAGAAACCCGTTGTGCTTGTGTCCCTTTCCCCGCCCCTGGCGGTCCCAAAAAAATCAAACGCATAGTTCTTTATTTCACCATTCCTTCGTATCGTTGCGAGATGACGTAAGTTTGAATCTGCTTGGCGGTTTCAATCGCAACCCCCACCAGAATCAGCAGGGACGTGGCCCCAAAGCCTTGGAAGGTCGTCACCCGAGTCGCACTCTCAACGGCCGTTGGCACCGTCGCCACCAAACCCAAGAATACCGCTCCCAAGAAGGTCAAGCGGTTGAGAATCCGCTCAATATACTCACTCGTCGCTCGTCCAGGACGAATCCCCGGAATACTCGACCCCATTTTTTTCAGGTTCTGCGCCAAATCCACAGGATTGAGAATCAAGGAGGCGTAGAAATAACTGAAAAATAGAATCAAGACCAGATAGAACGCCGCATAGAGCCAGGGGGTCGGACCGCTGGGGCTAAGATATTCAGAAATCCGAATTAACGTCGGATTGTTCGTTGCACCGGCAATAATTCCCGGCAGAATCAAGAAACTAGAGGCAAAAATGATCGGCATCACCCCCCCCTGATTCAGCCGCAGCGGCAGATAGTTCGTGCGCTCACGGTAGAGACGACGACCTACCTGACGACGAGCGGAAATAATGGGAATGCGTCGCGCCCCTTCTTGCACAAAGACAATGCCAACAATGGTGACGAGGAAGACCAACAACAGCAGAATCACCCGCCCAACCACCGACTGGTCTTGTTGAGCCAATTGGATCGTGTTGCCCAACGAACCGGGTAAGACGGCCACAATGTTGACAAAAATCAACAGAGATGCACCATTACCCAGACCACGCTCGGTAATTAACTCCGAGACCCACATCACAAACATTGCACCGGTGACGAGGGCAATAATGGTCTGAGCCACAAACAGTGGCCCGGGGTCATAGGCATAGGCACTCGTCCAGAGGGCAATGCCGATACTTTGCAGAATGGCTACCCCGAGGGCAATATAACGAGTAATCTGGGAAATCTTGCGTCGTCCCGCTTCCCCCTCGTTTTTCTGTAAATCTTCCAACGTCGGCAACGCCGCCGTCAGGAGCTGAATGGCGATCGAGGCGTTAATAAAGGGTAAAATCCCCAGGGCAAAAATCCCCAAGGTTTGCAACCCTCCCCCCGAAAACGCATCTAGGAGTCCCAAAAAAGGACTACCCTGCAAATCGGCGGCGAAGCGCACTCGGTCAATGCCGGGAACCGGAAGATAAATCCCCAGGCGAACCACAAAAATCAACCCGATGGTGACCAGGATGCGGCCACGAAGACCGGCCGCTCGGGCCATCTGCATAAATGTTTCCTGAGCCGTTGGCGCTTTATCTCGATTGACTACCATAACGGGAACCTCTAGCTGATACCTGTGAGCTTAGATGAGCGTCGATGCAATACTGCCCCTTGTCTACTCAGCGCTGTCAGCTTGAGTGCTGTTGTCAGAGGTGTTCCCAGTCATGAGTTCACAACGACCGCCAGCGGCTTCAATTTTCTGACGGGCAGTTTTCGTAAAGCCGATAGCTTTTACGGTTAGAGCCGTGGTTAACTCGCCATCGCCTAAGACTTTTAGGGGACCTTGTGCGGCGTTGACGATTTTGGACTCCAACACGGAGGCTAAGGTAACATCACTGTTGGCTTCAAACGACGCCAGTTGACCCACATTAACAATAGTGTACTGTTTCGGATTGATGACCGTAAAGTGCTTAAGCTTCGGCACTCGGCGGTATAGAGGCATTTGACCCCCTTCAAATCCTGGTCGGGTGCCGCCACCGGAGCGAGACTTTTGGCCGCGCATT
>CAZXWM010000121.1:0-10468 GCA_964644215.1 uncultured Phormidium sp. | reverse complement strand
CGTTATGCTCTCTTCCATGTCCCCCAGTTTACACCATACCCCCCTGAATGGTTACGAGGTTGGGTTGAGGAGAAACTTGTAGATTATCACTATCACTGGACTCGTGAGTGGACCCTTTGGCAAAACCACAGTTGGGAAATATTCTGTGGTTGGGGTGAGAGCATTCCTGAAGCCATGTATGATTTAGAACGGCGAAAATTGGGGCGAGATTGGAGTGCGGTGAATTGGATTGGTGAAAGTTCGAGTTTGTCGGGAACGGATGCGATCGCCTGGAATGAACTCGGTTCAAGTACGCGCAATCCCAAGCTATTACGCTACAGTCAGGAAAAAGAAAAAATTGATTACTTCTATCAGCAACTTGCCGCAGTTCTAGAAGGAAAAAGACTCGACGACATCCCCGAGGGAAAATTCCTGGATACCTCAGAACGGGTCAGCATTCCCGAATTAGTGAAACGGTTAGTCACCCATCCTCAAATTGCCAAGCGTATCAGTGATGATTTTCCTCAACTCGATCGCAGTTTTTCTGATGTCATCCGCCGTCCCAATCCCGAAACTCAAACCCCAGGACGTTGGACGGGTTGGTTTATGGGGGATGGCGATAAAGTGGGCGACCATCTCAAGCAATTGGGAGATGGGAAAAACGCCGATCGCACCTTAAAAGACTTCAGCGAAGCGATGCGGAATTGGGGCAAACAATTCGAGCGAGAGTTTCCGAGAGATCTCGGTCGCGTCATCTACGCAGGCGGTGACGATTTCCTGGGTGTGGTGTACGACAGCAGCCCCGATTTAACGGGAGAGGCGTTACAAGATGCGACCCAAACTTTGAAGGTCAATTCCTGGAACTGGCTGCAACAACTTCCGGCAAAATGGCAAGACCATGGTCAAGACATCAACCTCAGTGTTGGCTTTGTCTGGGCGGGTCATAGCGTTCCCCAACGAGATATTTTACAGCATTGTCGTGAGGCGGAAAAACGGTCAAAAAACCGGGGACGCGATCGCCTCACCCTGCGCGTAGTCTTCAATAGCGGTCAGTTTGTGCAATGGACTTGTCCTTGGCACTATCTCTCGATTCTGGATTGCTACTGCGATCGCGATGGCGGTCAAAACTGGGGACATCTGTATAACGACATAGCGCAACTGAAAGCGCGACACGCTCTGGAAATTTTTCCTATTTCCGAGGAGTTGGACGCTGAATCTTTAGTGAATGTTGATGCTTCAATTGCCATGGCGATCGCCAACATTTACTTTCAACCCAATCGCGAACCCTTTGCCCACATAGAACCAGGGACATTAGGACATTACTTATTCCGAGAAATCTTTGAAGCCAACTCACATGAGTACCGCGATCGTCATCACTTGCACCAAGCCTTTATTAACTGGTTTGACGAATTGGTTTCCGTGGGTTGGTATCTCAAACATTAAAAAATTGGGGACATCTAATGTCAAAAAATCCTCTTGCCTCTTGCCTCTTGCCTTCTGTTCCCTGTTCCCTGCACCGCACTGAGCCTGTCGAAGTGTTCCCTGTTCCCTCTTGCCTCTTAAGACCATGTTTCGTTATCTAATCACCATTCGACCCCTTGGTATCCTCTACGCCAGTGCCGGTGGCTTCCTCTCCCCAGAAAACCTCGTAGGACGCGCTCAAGCCAAATTCCCCCCCGATGCCTACACCCTCTCAGGACTGATATTTAGTGCCAACAAATCCCAAAACTTTGCCAGTCAAGAAGACTTGAGTCAAAACCTCTTTGTCGCCGGGCCATTTTGGGCAAAACTCGATGAACTTGAAGCCTCTCAAGAGTTTTATGTGCCAATCCCCTCCACTAAAATGATTGGAAACGATGACGTTAACACCTGGGAACTGCACGACGATGGCTGGCGACAGTCCAACCCAGACTCCGAGATGACACCAGCATTTAAATGGCAAAAACTATCAGCCTGGAACCAAGATAGCGACACCCTTTTACACCAAAAAGCCGTCGCAAAAGAACCATGGAAATACCTCTCGATGCTGCATCCTCGACTCAAACCCGACGAACGTTGCGTTCGCGAACAAGATGGTCTATTTCTCGAAAACGCCGTCCAACTCGATGACAACGCCTGTCTTGTTTACCTCTCGACCGTTCCCCTAGAAACCGGCTGGTATCGCTTCGGCGGCGAAAACCATCTCGTCGAAATCGAATCCCACCCATTGCAAGAGACTCATCCCCTTGTTTCATTATTACAACAACCCATCACTCATAGTTTTGCCCTCCTGACCCCAGCAGTTTGGGGGTCAACTCGCATCTCTTACCGCTACCCCCAACACCCCGACTTTCCCCACCCCCGCTGGTTACTCATGGCCAAAGCCATCCCCTTTCGCTTTCGCGCCGGCGGACGCCAGAAAGCCGACGGAAGCCGGGACACGGGACGGTTGGGCCGGGGACGTTACGCCGTCAAACCCGGTAGCGTTTACGTCCTCGACGACCCCCTCAACCAAACCTGGTGGGAGAGTCCCGAAGCCTGGTATCCCAAGGAAGGCTATAGCCTCAAGCAGGTTGGCTGTGGATTGTGTCTTCCCCTCGATATCGCCGGCTTGTAGCGGTTTCAGTCGTTATTGCACCCTTGATTGCACTCTTGATTACACTCTTACCTCAGCCAATACTTCGGACAACACCCATGTATCAAAAAGCCTACGGAATCATCGAAACCCTGTCTCCCCTCCATGTTGGCGCTACCGCTGGCCAGGAAAGCGGCAACCTTAACCTGATTTTCCGCGACCCCTTTACCCAAACCGGGATTATCCCCGGAAGTTCCCTACGGGGGCGATTTCGGGCAGAAATGCGGTTTCGGGACGGCCAAGACGAAAATCACTGGTATGGACATGAAGCTGATAGCGGCGTCACGGACAGTACCACCGAGTCTCTGGTGAAGTTTGAGTATGCTTCGATTGTCTGGCTTCCGGTGTTTTGTCCCGGTCAACCGGTGGTTTGGGTCAGTTGTCCGCGCCTGTTGCAACGCTATAAACGCATTGCGGGAATAAGCGCGGAATTACCAAACCTCCACAGTGGGTCTAACAGCCTCAAAGCGCTTGAGATTGATGGTCACTACAAGCTGTTTTTCAACTTTGGCTTTCTCAAACTTGCTGGAAAAGAGAATTTACAGAGTTGGTTTCCTGATAATCAAGAACGTCCAGCGGTCATCGTGGCGGACAATGAAATCGGGATGGTTCACGATATGGCCCTTTATCGTCAGAGTCGGGTCAAACTCTGTGATGAGGAGAAAAAGGTTGAGGGAGGTCAGTTTTTTAATACGGAAGCGTTACCCGAAAGCACGATTATGGTCTTTCCCGTTGCCTTACGTCGCGCGGAGGAGTTACGAGACTGGCCGCCGTTTGGGGACAAGGCTATCAAGTAGGATGAAATGTATTTTGGTGGATTGGAGTCTATTGGCTTCGGTCACTGTGCGGTCACGCTTCATCGCCAATTGCCACAGACTTAATACTGTTAACGTTTGAATCAAGAGGTCTTGAAACCATGGCTAAACGGAAAGACAAAAAGAATAAAAATAAGATGTCTCAGGCGAAGTCCAAAAACTCAACAACTTCTACAACAAAAACAGCGATGTCCACGACGAATCAGTCCTCGGAGTTTGGCTGGCAATCCTATTCTCTTGACCGCTATGCTCATGATTTGGTATTTCAACGGAAAGACTTAGACAATGAAGTCCTCAACCAAGTCCATAAAATGCGTAGTACCGTTGCCTTTGGTTTAGAACGGTTTTGGGGCGAACAGCATCGCTTAGATGGGGACAAAGCGGCGTACTGGCGAGCGATGTGGCATACCTTGGCGACGATTCTTCAAGATGCGGGAATTGCGTTACCCAACGATGCTACCAATCTCTGGGAGTTCAATCAGGAACACCGCAAAATTGCCATTGCCATCCTCACCCAGCTTTGTGATTGTGCCATTTGGTGGACTCAACGCTATAAGTAGGGGCGAATAGGGGCGAAAGATTTTTCACCCAGCACAAGATATTTCACCCCTACAGCCGCGCTGTTAATGTCTTATCGTTCAAACTCATTAAAAACCCATTATGGATGCTGACCGAGTTCCTTTAGCTTTTCGCGCCCAAATTGAAGGACGCTGCCAAGTCCAACGCATTAACCCCAAGTTGAACTGTCACGACGGAACCGCTGAGGAAAATGACGCCTATGTTTGGGCGAAAGAGTGGTTATGTGGCGCGTCAGGAAAGGTTCCTGAATTTCCCAAAGGGGTCAAAACCAACGACTATCACATCACCTGGCGGTTTGTCACCAATGACGGACAGGATGACAGCATTATTCGTCCGGTTATTGGTGGTAAGGGTTGTCCGTTTTATCCAGGTTCGAGTATGAAAGGGGCCTTTCGGCGTGCTTGCAAGCAGGTTTTTCCCACTCGCGTTCTCAACTATTGCGGCGGCGAGGTGGTTGTTGACGGTACGCGACAAACTCAACCGGGGATGCTTCGTTTTCACGGGGCCTATCCGGTTAACAACTGGCAGGATAAAAGTGACCTTGTTGACTTGGTTCACCCCCAGCAAAACTGGCAAGTGGAAGACCAGGCCCATCACAGTGCCTTTTTTATGATGTCCCTGTTTCGGCCGACGTTGCGATTCGGCATTTCCAGCAATCAACCCCTCTCTGAGGCGGAGTGGGCCGAAATTTGGCGGGTTTGGGAAACGGCCTTGGGGTATGGGATTGGTTCTCGCGTGAGTGCAGGATATGGTCAGGTGAGGGAATCGACAGCCCCCAGGTTACTCAGTGTCAGCCTCGGGGGAGAGGGATTGATGTCACAGCGAGTTAACTGTGACTTGGAGTTTCGCCCCAATCTGTTCAAGGCGGCGTTGCGAGGTCACACGTTGCGGCTACTGGGTGGCGTTACAACGGCGGAAATCGCTCAAACTATCACAAAACGCATTTGGGGTGGGTTTGCGGGGCGTGATGGCTCTGTGGTGGGCGAGTTGGGGATTGCGTTTAGGTGCCAACTTGACGAAGGACCTCAATGGTTTACACTCGATGAGGGTCAGTTAGACATCCTACTTCTGAATGTCCCCAGTGAGGAACGTCGCCAGCGGTTGAAAAAGTTTGTCATTCGCCTCATCAAGTTTTCCATGATGCTAGGCGGTTTTGGCAAGTCCTGGCGACGGGCCAGCCATCGCCGCTTCTTCTCAGAAAATTACCACCGAGACATTGGCTGTCACTGGGAGTTTTTAGAAAAAGATGAACGTTTATATCAACCCTTCCACACTCTCGACGATATTCGGCGCTACTTTGTACGGGGGGTGTATCAGTCGATGCAAGATTGGGTCACTCAAGATGAAGGACAACGGCTTGATGCTAAGGGTGCTAATTGGCGCGAGGCTTGGCATCCTGACCGAGTTCAAGTTTGGGCGCGATTTGACGACGATAGGAATGCGGTTAGCACGGCGTTGGATTGGTTTCACCAAGGTGAAGATTCTATCTCTCATCGCAGTATTAAACAGACGCATTTGACGGGTAAGCTTAACCAAGTTGGGCGAATGTGGCAGCGGATGTATCCTTGGTATATTAAACGAGATGGGAGGTTAATCCGGCGCGGGTTTATTGAGTTCGTGACGATTTTTCCTGATTTGGAGGCCACTGGAGAAGATTTGGCAAGACAACGAGATTTTTTACGGTTTCTTGACAATGTGAGCGATTTTGATCGCGTGTGGTAATCAGCAAAAATAAGACCTATAGACATCCATCCCCTAAACCCCATGACTGAACAAAAAAACAGCATCTTAATCGCCAATATTGGCACGTCCGACCTCACGGTTCAGATTCCAGCAAGTTCTGATTATTTACCTGTGGGATTTGCGCGAGATGAACCCAATTTAAAGAAAACAGTTCGAGACCTCAGTGGCCCTCGTCAGACGACTTGGGAGCAACGTCAACAACTCATTTGTGAAACAATCTGCTCGGAACTTAAGGTTCCTTTTGATAATCACGATAATCACTATTGGTTTTCCTTTCGAGACCTGACCCAATCTCTATTTTCTGCCTATCAAGATAACCCGGACTATTGGCAACATCGCATTCGTCCCGGTCGTTTTTGGGGAATTGTCAAAACGGCGGTTGAACAATTCAATGTTCAACATATCTACTGCTTTGTAACCGACCAAACTTCACCTCACCGAGATGATACGATTTATCTGTTTGAAATCCTCAAAAAATGGCTGGAAGAAACCCTAACAAATTGTCCTAAAATTGAGAAAATTGTGATTCCCAAAGAGGTGTCTGCTATTGATCAAGATGCGTTGTTTGACGTGTACTACCGTTTTTTGAATGCGGAATGCGATCGCCATCTAACAACCCTCATCAGCATCAAGGGAGGAACACCACCAATGCAAACAGCATTACGAGTTCAAGCGATTTCCTCTCAGATTGAAACGCAAATTTACCTGGAACCGGAACTGAACGCGCAACGCATTTTAGACGGTGAACCGTCTCCCTGTCGTCGTGTTTCCTATTGGCGCTATCAACGCACCATGAAATATCAGACGGTGAAGCAATTGCTACAACGATGGGATTTTGATGGCGCACGAGTGGTGTTGTCGGATTGGAAAGAGACGTTAGCTACCCTAGAAACCTCGCAAACTGAGAACAGTGAAGCCTTGAACGCCAGTCGGGAATTGGTGGATGTGAATGTTCGTGCATTGGGAACGGCGGTGGCGTTGATGAATCTGGATGTACGGGGTGCGGAACAGGAACATGATAATCGTTTAGATGTTCTTTCTGAGTTGGTGAATCAGTATAGTGATTCGCAAAATTCCCTGTATCGTTTGCTCAATCTTCACAGCCAATGCTGTATTTTATGGAACGTTGATGGAATCGCCGATTTTTTAATCCATATGGGGTTGTTTTATGAGGAAATGATTCACGATTTATTTCGACAACTCGACCCCCAAAATGGACATTTTTATTTCGATCGCGATGAGTATTCTGATAATTGGTATCTAAAAACCGATGAAGTGGTTAAATATCCTAAACTCGCCAATCGGTTTTATCAGCTTGAGAGCGAGATGGGAAATTATAGTTTAGTGAAAAACATCAAAAACCAGGACTGTTTAGTGAGGGGGTCTTGGAAGAAGCCGCTTCGGGGACTTTTTAAATTGCCAGGTCGTCCCACAAAACGTAATTTTTTACAGGCGTTGCTTGAATTTCAACTAGATAATAAAACTCAAAAAAATGTCGCCAAGCACATGATTTCAGCGATGAAAGCATTGGATTACTGGTGTGTTAAACGCAATCAGATTATTCATAGTGCAAAGGGGATTTCTAAGTCTCGCTTGCTGGAAGTTTTGGAGGAAGATCGTCAATTCGTCCGCAGCAATCCCTTGACTAAATCAGATATTAACCCCACGATTAACGTCGCCTGTCAGCCGGATGAGATTTGCGATCGCATGACTGAGATTATTACCCATGCGTTCGCTATTGTGGGGTCAGATTTGCCGAAACCGAGGTTGGTTTCGTTAGCCAAAGGAACCAGTATCGCTAGTGCATCTGAGACGTTTTATCTCTATTCTGATATTCGGGACTGGGTTATCCAACGCCTCGATCGCGATGTACAATGATAGAGAATTTAAATAACCTTAACTGGGTAAGCACGAACGGCTGAATCTACTGTGGCAATGATTAGATTGTTATGTAAAGCTTGGCAAATTAGCATCCGATCAAATGGATCGCGATGTAAAGCCGGCAGTTTAGCCAATTCAACCACGCTATTTTCATCAAGGGCAAGGCTGGCAATTTGATGAAGGTCTCGTTGTTTGGGTAAATAGGTTTCAGGATGTTCGGGTAAGGGTAACTTGCCTAACTGGTATTTAACAATGGCTTCCCAAACTGAAACTACACTGAGATAAACTTCGTTATTAGGCTCGCGAATCACATCACGAACATTTGCCGACAGACGATTAGATCCGTTGATAAACCATAAAAAAATATGGGTATCCAGCAAAATCCTCATTTTCCCTCAAAGGCATTGATAATATCGTCGGGTAAGGGGGCATCAAAATCATCGGGGACGACAAAATCTCCGGCACATAATCCATAAGGTCGTAGTTGTTGACGCGGGGGAATCGGTCGAATTTCGGCGATCGCCTCATGCGATCGCACAATCACTAAGGTTTCACCGGCTTCAACTTGGCGCAAATAGTGAAGGAGATCTCGTTGCATTTCCTCAACCGTTATTTTTACCATAACAACAGGCCTCCGATACCATCAATGTAGTTTTTCTTTGACGGTCATGATTTTTAGTCCAAGTCCTAACTTAACCCAACTTACACGAAAAACTCCCCAAGTCGACAAGAGCCAACAACCCAGCTTCTTGCCGAAACTGGGTTGACGGGGAACTAATCCTCTATTTCGTTCTCGTCTCCCTCGCCCTCAGAACAGTCTTCACTGTCTTCCGGGCCATTATCGTCGTCTTCGTCTTCTTCAGCCTCTTCGTTGTCTGGTAAGCTGGTATTTTCCTCCTGTTCTTGCTCGTCGTCTTCGTCCTTCTTGCGACTGGAGAACCGGTCAAACCCGCCCCGGAAGGTGCGATCGTCGGCAACGGAAACGACCGCAGTTCAAAATTCGTTAGCCAAGGGAACCACTATCGCCAGTGCATCTGAGCCGTTTTATCTCTATTTATCTCTATTCTGATATTCGGGACTGGGTTATCCAAGGCCTTGATCGCGATGTACAATAATAGAGGGTTTAAGTTGTGCAACAACGCCAGATTTGCTTAATTTTCCTTCAGCGATCAACATGACTAGCTCGTAGGATTGCTCGTTTGTGAGTTCTAAAGTGTACTGGTTGAGTCGTAGAAACGTATCCATAACGGCAAAAGACGTTCGTTTGTTGCCATCAATAAATGAATGATTCATGATAAGATGGAAAAGATACGCAGCAGTCTGTTCTGGAATTGTAGGATGCAGTAATTTTCCATAAAAACTCGCTTTAGGCTGTGCTAAGGCTGAATCGAGTAATCCTTCATCTCGTAAGCCATGACGACCACCAAACTTCTCAATTTGGCGCTTGTGAATTGCTAGAACTAGGGGTTTTTCTATAAATTGGGGGGCCAAGTTAGGAGTTAGCAAGGCGACGATAAACATCGTCTCGTTCTTGTTCAGACTTTAAATAGGCTTCCCATGCTGCGCTAGTGTTCATATTTGTCTCATTTTGACAGGTTGGCGGTTCCAAGTGGACACTCACGAACTCTAGGACTTTAGCTAACTCAGCTTCGGATAACTGCTCAATTTTCTCAAGTAATTTGTCTTTGACTGTCATGGTCATTGACCCCAATCCCTAACTCAACCTGACTTACACCAAACTTGACTCAACCGGATAACAATTTAATAACCATTAAAAACCCAGTTTCGAGCTGAAACTGGGTTGACGGACGTCTAATCCTCGATTTCCGGGTCGTCTTCCTTGCCATCTGGGCAGTTTTCACCGCCATCTTGGCAATTCGGGTCGGTGTCGTCTGCGTCAGCCGGTTCCTCGTCTTGGCCGTCGTCGCTGTCAGGGAGTTCGCTGTCGCTTTCGTGTTCTTGCTGGTCGTCGTCCTCATCCCGCTTGCGATCGCAGAATCGGTCAAGCCAGCCGCGAAAGGCGCGGTCATCCACCACTGACACCACAGCCGAACCAAGGTTTTGGACGGTCGAGCCGACTTCGGGAGGCAAGCTGCTGACCGTCGCAACCTGACAGGCCACGAAAATGCAGAGCTTGAAGCTTAGTCCGTTGTTAAGTGGGTTAGCCATGACGGAGTCCTCATTGTTTTGCGAGAGGGGCCTGGCAGCGGGATATGACCTCGCCTTACCAAGCCAACAAAACAGTCCGTCTCGCTGAGGGAACTTCCTTTTTGGCTATCCCCATTATGCCAAACTCCATCTTAGTTTGTCAACCTTGTCACAACGACTTTATGGCCCTGAACCCTGAAGACCCTATCAATCTTGAAGTTCGGGAACCTGATGCGTCTCATAATGTTCAATTAAAATACCGATTATTTCCATCAATGAAGCAAGGGGATGGTGTTCATTTTCTCCAACTTCATCAATTAATCGATCTAGCCAATCAACCAAATACTGATAACTCGCGTCATCCCTGGGAATAACCAATTGATTCGCCAAAGGCTGCCACAATACTTGAGTTTCGTCAATGCTCAACATTGTTACTCTCTCCATTTTCCTAAATCATACTCTGCATGGGTCAGAACTGCCCGAATGTAAAGCTTTTGCCGATTATAATGAATTGCTGCTATGAGCCTCACTTTGTTGCCACCAATATTAAAAACCGTGAGATTATTGACCTGATCTGCACTGGGAAACTGATTGCGAAGTTCAACAAAAGATTTAAAGTTTCCTGCTTTCACTATTTTATACCAACGGGCTAATGCTTTTTCTGTGTCTGGGTACTTAGCTGCAAATTCATTAAGGCGTTTGCGTGTGA
>CAZXWM010000120.1:8174-10468 GCA_964644215.1 uncultured Phormidium sp. | reverse complement strand
GATCGGTTAACCAAGCTTCATAGTTGGAGAAACGTGCGCCGTGGAAGTAGGCACCGCTTAACCAGATAAAAATGACTGCCAGTTGACCGAAGTGGGCGCTAAAGATTTTGCGCGATACTTCTTCTAAGTCGTTGGTTTGACTGTCGAAATCATGAGCGTCTGCATGGAGGTTCCAAATCCAAGTGGTGGTTTTTGGACCTCGTGCCAAAGTGCGATCGAAGTGACCGGGTTTGCCCCACTTCTCGAAAGAAGTTGGAACCGGGTTTTTGTCGACCTCGACTTTGACTTTTGCATCCCGCTCCTGGGGACTAATCGTCATCGAGTCTCTCCTCTCTCTAGACCATTGACATATTCACCAGCCTAAAGGCGTGGGGATGCTCTAGCCCTTACGGTACTAGATTCCTGGTTCGGCTTGACCGGCTGCTGATGTTCGTTTCCTCACATTCTTGGCTCGGTGGCTCTCTCCAGGCATTTCTCTCAAAGTTTAACGCACAATGCGTCGGGTTTGAGATGAGTTCCCGGATGCCCTCCGGTACGACGTGAAACACATTCTATCACAGATAAATCTGCTTAGAATGTCTCCCGAATTATAGGGAGGCTTTTAGACTCGCTTTCTTGGGTAACATTCCGCTGCCAAACATTCTAACCAACTTCCGCAGTCTTGGCTGTGATAACTTGGGATTTTTAAATCCCATATTACGTTTTTTATCTTTTATGTCGCTTGCAGTCAGCTTCATATTAGGGAAGTTGATGATTCCGTTACTCAAAACCCGAGGGCTCAAGAGCTAGACTGAATGTTCTGCGGCTGTTACCGAGAATCTATGTTTGTGATTATAGGTCTTCTTTCGGAATAATTCAAACGATTTCTTTTTATTTTTTTGCTATATGGGCTAGTAAAATTTGCCCGACAAGTCAAGTAACGTAACATTAACTTTACAAAAGTTAAATTGTTTTAATAAATTGCACAGAGACGTAGCAAGTCTAGATCTATATATAATACACACCATGGTACAGGATGGCGGGTTGGCTCTCAAACCGGCCATCCCGTTGGCCGAGATCCGACAGGTTCCGAGGAGTTTTCAGCCGGTGGAGGTGACGCAGTTTGAGCATTTTCCGCTATAGTGACTGGCAAGTCCAGTGATTTGCAATGGACGTTGTTATTTCGAGGGAGTGTTTCAGGCGTGCTGAATCGTGACGATCGCCCATCACTGTGGAAAACATGGCTATCCCGACAACTAGCCCTATTCCTGCTTGTGGTTCTGGGACTCTGGGGATGTAGTCAACCCGATCTCAGCATCGAGTCAGGAACCCGTCCCAGGCGAACAGCCGAGGCGATCGCCCCTCCCGTCGAACTGACCGAAGTCTCTCCCCCCGAGGCGATCGCCCAACTCAAAATCGCCCTCGATCGCTACCGTCCCCAAATCCGCATCAGCCGACCCCGTCCTGATGAAGTCCTCCGCAACAGCCAAGTCAACGTCCAACTCGACATCCAAGACGTACCCATCTTCAAAAACAAGACCTTAGGCCTGGGTCCCTATATCCAACTGATTCTCGACGATCGCCCCCTCGACCCCATCCACAACCTCGATCAGCCGATTATCCTCGAAGACTTACGTGCCGGAACCCATACCCTGCGGGCCTTCGCCGTGCGTCCCTGGCATGAAAGCTTCAAAAATGAGGGGGCCTACGCCCAAACCACGTTCCATCTGTACACCAAAACCGGTAGCCATCAACCTGACCCCAACCGTCCCCTCCTCACCTATCACCAGCCCCGAGGGACGTACCACGCCGAACCGATCCTGCTCGACTTTTACCTCACCAACGCGCCCCTACATCTTGTCGCCCAAGAATTTGACGCCGATGAGATTCCCGATTGGCGTGTCCGAGCGACCATTAACGGCTATAGCTTCGTCAGCGATCGCTGGCAACCCTTCTACCTCAAAGGCTTCCAACCCGGAACCAACTGGGTCAAACTAGAATTTATTGATGCCAGCGGCGACCTCCTACAAAACACCTTTAACACCACTGCCGAACTCATCACCTATGATCCTGATGGCAACGATGCCCTCTCTCAACTGGTGAAAGGTCAACTCAGTTCCCAAGAAGCCGAAAGTCTCATCGATCCCAACATTGTCCTCACCCCTGAGATTGAACCCGAACCCGAACCCGAACCCGAACCTGAGCCTGAGCCTGAGCCTGAACCTGAACCTGAACCGGAGCCTGAACCGGAGCCCGAACCGGAGCCTGAACCGGAACCGGAGCCGGAGCCGGAGCCGGAGCCGGAGCCGGAAGAA
>CAZXWM010000120.1:0-8164 GCA_964644215.1 uncultured Phormidium sp. | reverse complement strand
TGAGATTGAACCCGAACCCGAACCCGAACCCGAACCTGAACCTGAACCTGTTCTAACGCCTGAAGACACCCTTCCCGAAATTGTCGAACCCGAAGCAGCCCCGGACTCCCTCATCCCCGACGAACCCGAGGAAACAACATCGTCTCGAGCCAGCGACAGCCAAACCGAGGCTGAAGTCAACGGCGACGACTCCGTTTCTACCCCAGCTGACACCTCAGACGAGTCAACAACAGAGGACACCTTCGCCCCGTCCCCATCCCCAGAGACAGACAGTGACCGCGATCGCCGCGAGACCACTAACGAAGCTGCAAACGAAGCTGCAACCAACACACCAACCGAAGCCGAAACCGCCACTCCAGCAGTTCAACCGGAGGACTAAGCTAAAGATTGCCATCGCCACCCTAATGACCATCCTAATGGCGCCTCGCAGCTTAGCCGACGTTTCCTCAATTCCCCAACCGACTAGCGATCCCCTTAATCTTGAACATCTCGATCGCCCTGTTGATTTCTTCGATGAACCCATTATTCGCCCCGATACCGTCTCCCAAGACCATCTGACTGAACCGAGTTTATGGTGGGCCGCCGAGCAGTTTGGTGGCTCCCTCCTCAACACCTGGCTGGCCTATCCCGAAGACCAACGCATCGATCTGGTGATTAACCCACAATTTTGGACCCCCCTCGACTATCTCGAACGCTATCAATTTGTCCATCAAATGGGCGTTGTGGCCCGTTCCTATCACTACAATCTGCGAGTGTTCAATCGTCAACAACCCCAACGGCTTCTCGCCGCCTATACCTGTCAGTTTCAAGAGTCCCCAATCCGTTGTCGCCTAGATATAGCACGGGGCGGGACTTCAGGATTGAGTCGTCTCCTTCCCGACCCCGTACCACCAGAATCAGAAAATTAGTCATATAAGTTAGGACGAAAACATATCCTGAAACCCATTTAATTCAAGAATATAATCTCTATTTTCTGCTTATTATCAAGTGTCTTATGCATTCATGAATCATGGTTAAAATCCTTCATCTTTCAGACATCCATCTCGGGAGCGGCTTTTCCCACGGCAAAATCGACCCAGACACCGGCCTTAACACCCGTCTGCTGGACTTCATCGGAACCCTCAGACGGTGTATCGATCGCGCCCTAGCCGAACCCGTCGATTTAGTTCTATTTGGAGGCGATGCCTTTCCCGATGCGACTCCAGCACCTTATATCGCCGAGGCCTTCGCCCGAGAATTTCATCGGCTGGCCGAGGCCAATATCCCCACCGTTCTCCTAGTGGGGAATCACGATCGCTACTCCCAGGCCGACGGAAGTGCCAGTCTCGGCATTTATCGCACCTTGGCCGTCCCGAACTTCATTGTCGGCGATCGCCTCGATCTGCATCGCATCGCTACCCGTAGCGGCCCCATCCAAGTCATCACCTTACCCTGGCTCACCAGTTCAACCCTCCTAACTCGGCCCGAAAGTCAGGGACTCTCCATTGCCGAAATTAATGAATTATTAGCCGAACGGCTGCGAATTGCCCTAGAAGGAGAAATCCGCAAACGCGATCGCGACTGTCCCACCATCCTCCTGGGTCATCTCATGAGTGACAAAGCCAAATTTGGTGCCGAACGCTTCCTCGCGGTGAGCAAAGGCTTTACGATTCCCCTATCTCTCCTAGTCCGTCAAGAATTTGACTATGTAGCCCTCGGTCATGTCCACAAACACCAAAATCTCAACCCCAGTAACGATCCCCCCGTCGTCTATCCAGGAAGTATCGAACGAGTCGATTTTAGCGAAGAGAAAGAAGAGAAAGGCTATGTCTTGGCAGATGTGACCGTTTGCCGCTGTGACTGGGAGTTTTGTCCGCTTCCCGTTCGCCCCTTCCTAACCCTGTCTATTGATGTTTCTAAAGCCGAAGATCCCCAAGGACTGTTACTGAAAACCCTAAATCAGAGCGATATCGGCGATCGCGTGGTGCGGCTACGCTATAAACTACGAGCCGATCAACTCGATCGCATCAACACCTCTGAACTTCGCAAAGCCCTCAAAAGCACCCATAGTGCCACCATTCAGCCCGAACTAATCAGTCAACTGAGTCGTCCCCGGATTCCTTCCTTGAGTGGCCGGGCCATCGATCCCCTCGATGCCCTGCACGCCTATCTCGACAACCGCGAAGACCTGCAAGATATCCGCGAGGATGTCGTCAAGGCTGCTGAACATCTCTTACATGAGGAGCAGTTGCCCCTATTTCGCCAGTCTAGCTAGGATTTGGGAACATGGCTGAGAATCTGATCAACCACATCTTCAACGGTTAAATCATCGGTTTGGATTTCGATCGCATCCTCGGCCTTTTGTAAGGGAGACAAGGCCCGAGTGCTATCTTGCTGATCTCGCTGAGCAATTTCGGCTTCTAACTGGGATAGGTTGACCTCATAGCCTTGCTCTTCTAAGTCCAACTTGCGCCGTCTGGCTCGTTCTTGAACAGAAGCGGTCAGAAAAATCTTGACTTCAGCTTGGGGAAAAACCTGAGTTCCCATATCTCGTCCTTCGGCCACTAAGCCTCCAGCAGCACCATACTCCTGTTGCTGTCGCACCAAAAACTGACGCACGGCGGGGAAGGCGGCGACGGTGGACACGTTGGCGGTGACCTCGGGGCTGCGAATGGCTTGGCTGACATCATGCTGATTCACCCAAACCCGACATTGGGGACCCTCAGCTTGGGGTTCGAGACGAATTTGGCAATTGTCTAAGGCTTGGGCGATATGGGCTTCATCCTCGATCGCAATCCCCGATTCGAGGACGTACCAGGTTACAGCCCGATACATGGCCCCGGTATCGAGGTAAAGGAGGCCCAAGCGATTCGCCACTTGTCGGGTGACAGTCGATTTACCCGCCCCAGCGGGGCCATCAATGGCGACGATAGGTTGGCGAACGGTTAACAGCATGGTATCAATTAGGCGAGTGGACCCCATGTGGGCAGCGATGAGAAGTCGTCCTTGCTGCTTGATGGTGTCTAAGGGCTTTAGGGTTTGGGGATCGACAAGTTCGATATAGTCAGGTTTGAGTTGAGGAACCTTGGCCAGTTCAGCCTCAACGGCGGCGAGAAGGGGTTGGGCTTGGCGTTGTCCGGCCTGGAATTGCTTTCGGGCTGAGTCTAAGCCGCGAAATAGGGCGCTGGCTTGGTCTCGTTGGCGATCGCTGAGGTATTGGTTACGAGAACTATAGGCCAGTCCTGATGCTTCTCGGACAATGGGACAGGCAATGATCTCTACGGGACAGTTAAGATCTGCGACGAGACGACGGATAATCAGCAGTTGCTGAGCGTCTTTTTCGCCAAAGTAGGCGCGATGGGGCTGAATTAGGTTGAAGAGTTTGCTGACAATGGTAGCCACCCCTTGGAAATGTCCGGGACGCGATCGCCCACAGAGGACTGAGGTTAGGTGATGGGGTGGCACCACAGTGGTTAGGGCGGGGGAGGGCTGTCCGGGAGTGATTCCCAATTCCTGGGGTTGGGGGCAAAAGACGGCGTCAACTCCCAAGTCTTGGCAATGTTTTAGGTCGCTGTCTAGGGTTTTGGGATAGCGATCGAGATCTTCGTTGGGGCCGAATTGCAGTGGGTTAACGAAGATGCTGACGATCACTTGGTCATTTTGCGATCGCCCCTGCTGAATTAGGCTCAAATGCCCCGGATGGAGATTGCCCATGGTGGGGATCAATCCCAGATGAGTCTCGGGGGATAAGTGTTGCCGATAGTGGCGTAATTCAGCAATGGTGGTCAGTTTTTCCATGACCCTATGACTGGTGACAGCGAATCGTGATGAACGGTTTGGGAACTCTCATGTTCAAGGGGGAAGTTAAGATGCACCCTTCCAAACCATCCACTTTTAACGATTCTGGGTCAACTGTCAAGGGTTAGTTCGCCAGAACTTCCAGAACGACAGGAGCGGTTCCGGTATGAATCATATCGAGTTCCTCAGCTGCTCGGGCGGAAAGATCAATCACCCGGTTGCCGATGTAGGGGCCGCGATCGTTGATGCGGACAACCAAGGAACGACCATTATTTAGGTTGGTGACGCGAACTTGGGTGTCAAAGGGTAATTCTAAATGGGCCGCCGTGATCTCCTGACTGTTGAAAATTTCACCGTTGGCGGTTTGATTTCCTTCAAATCCTGGCCCATACCAGGAGGCGATTCCTTCTTGTTCGTAAAGAACTGGCTCGGATTTGGGAGCAGCCGGGGCCGGTTTGTCAGAGGTTCCGGCCTCGCGATAGGCGTGATGAGTTTCTGAGGCCACGCTTCCTAAAACTTCTGGTTGCGGGGGAGCTAAGGCGTCTAGTACACTGGAGTTGTCTAGAATCTGGCTCGGGACGAATGAGAGTTGTTCGATGTCCGAGTTAGTCGTCTCGATTCCTTCTCGATTCGCAACAAGCCTCTCCTCAGCGCTTGGAGAGGACGTCACGGTGTTTTCTGATCCGTTTTCCCCCTGTGCCAGCTCTGAAACAGTTGCTTGAGCGACAACGGGGAGGTAACGTGTAGCTGCGCTCTCCTGGGCGTTGACTGGGGGAGCTGAGCTTCCCAGTCCGGAAATGGCTAAGGCTACCGTGAAGTTTCTCCAAAGTTGATAACTCATAGATAGGAACGTCTCCTGAGTGAGTACAGTACACACCGCTGGTTGTTTGGGGGTGTGTTGGTGAGTATGAAGTCGGTTCGCTGCGATCGCCGCCGCTTGAAGGAGTCTGCCTAACTCCCAACGAGGCGCATCGAGCTGAGTGGCAGATTTTGCTCACTCAACCGCTAACTCATACTCATTTCGTGTTTAAGTTGTAGGTGGAACTGCAACAGAATAACACGAAGTTTTTGAATCGGGGATCAGTAGTCGCTCGAAAAGCGGTTAAACTTTATCAAAAGTTCACAATTCGCTTTTCGGGCATTTTCTGCTGTAACGCTTTCCTGGAAGAGCGTTCAGCGTTTCTTGCCTCGACGCAAATCTTTAACAAAACAACACATAAAAACAAACCAAAATATGGTATATGAGCCTAAGGATTTCAAGAAAGGGGCAAGGTTAAGCTAGAATGCAGCTTGCAGTTGCGATCGCGCGATCGCAGCCCACGGTCAAGTCATTAAAGAAATCTGCCCCATGGACTATCAGGACGCTGGAGTGAACATTGAAGCCGGTCGCGCCTTCGTCAACCGCATCGAATCCCTTGTCAAAGACACCTATCGTCCTGGGGTTTTGGGAGGTCTAGGAGGCTTTGGCGGCTATTTTGAGATTCCCGAGGGTTATCAGAAACCGGTTCTCGTATCAGGAACCGACGGCGTCGGGACTAAACTGAAACTGGCCCAATCCCTGAACCGCCATGACACAGTGGGAATTGACCTAGTGGCCATGTGTGCCAATGATGTCCTCACCAGTGGGGCCGAACCCCTCTATTTTTTGGATTACCTAGCCACCGGACAACTCGATAGCGAACAACTGGCCCAGGTGGTGAGTGGGATTGCGATCGGCTGTCGTGAGGCCGGATGTGCCTTATTAGGGGGAGAAACCGCCGAAATGCCGGGGTTTTACCCCGATGGGGAATATGATATGGCGGGGTTTTGCGTCGGGATTGTCGAAAAAGAGCAACTTCTCGATGGATCTCAGGTGAAGGTGGGGGATGTGGCGATCGCCCTCCCCAGTTCCGGAGTACACAGCAACGGCTATAGTCTAGTTCGTAAAATCATCGCCGACGGAGGTTATTCCTGGAGTGATTGTCCCCCCATCCTCAACGGACAATCCTTGGCAGAGGTATTTCTGACTCCCACTCAACTCTATATCCAACCCATCTTGGAACTGCGTCGTCAGGAGATTGAGATTCATGGGATGGCCCATATTACCGGCGGCGGACTCCCAGAAAACCTACCCCGTTGTCTGGGAGATAAGCAATCCGTCAGCATCAAGCCGGACAGTTGGGACATTCCCGCCGTCTTCCAATGGCTGGCGGAGGCGGGGACTGTTTCGACTCAGGCCATGTTCAACACCTTTAATATGGGAGTAGGATTTGTGGTGATTGTTTCCCCGAGAGATGTCGAAGCGACTCTAGCCAGTTTGAACACTCAACAGCAAATGGCCTGGGTGTTGGGGGAAGTCATTGACGGAGAGGGTGAAGTTCTAGGATTGATGTGAACGGCGGAAGAGACAGCGATAGACGGGTTCTCCTTTGTTTTGGGTGGCGATTTCTCGTTCCGTTGCAACCGGGAGGGGGTTTTCCGGTAGCCAGTCATCGCTGGTGGCGACGAAGGCGGGATGTTCCGAGAGGCGATCGCGCATCTCGATGGCTACCTCCTCCACATCCGATTGCAGGAAAATCTCGCCATCGGGGGCCAGAAACCGGGCTAAATCCTCGACTAACTCCGGTTGAACGACGCGACGCTTATGGTGGCGTTTTTTGAACCAGGGATCTGGGAATTGAATCGAGACGCGTTTGAGACATCCCTGGGGGAGAGACTGAAGTAAGGCCTCACTCATGACGTTGATATTGCCATATAGATAGTGAAGATTGGTGAGATTGTCGCGATCGCGCCATTGATTGGCTTCATCCACCAAGGACTGACGAATCTCTAAGCCGAGGAAATTCCAATCAGGCTGTTTTGGGGCCAATTCGTAGAGAAAGCGACCTCGCGCACAACCAATATCTAACTGTAACGGTTGTTGGGGGTTGTCGTAGATTTTAGTCCAGTCCGGGAGGGGAACCGGCTGCTGGTACTTACGACTGAGGGGGTTAACGTGTTGGCGAACTCGAACCGGAGACAAGACAAACACCTCCTGAAAACGACCTGATTATCTTATGACGGTTGGGGAACAAGAGAAGATTCCCGAGTCAATCCTGGTTGGTGTTTTCATTCCCCCTGCCAAATCGCTTCGATCGCCGCCGCCACTTGATCCGCCTCTGCAACCTCATCAAGTAATACCGTAACATGACCTAATTTGCGTCCGGGACGAGATTGGCGTTTACCATACCAATAGACTTGGGCCTTAGGAAAATCTGAAAGGCGATCGCGTCTTTCTTGATAGTCCGCTTCCGCTGTCTCAAATCCCAACAAATTGACCATCACCGCCGCTGGGGAGGTCATGGCCGTTGAACCGAGGGCTAAATCACACACCGCCCGCAAAATTTGGGCGAATTGGGATGTTTCACAGGCATCTAAAGAGAAATGTCCTGAATTATGAGTTCGCGGGGCAATTTCATTGACTAAAACTTGCCCATCTTGAGTTAAAAAGAGTTCAATCCCAAATAGCCCAATTACATCTAAATGGGTGAGAAGCGATCGGGCGATCGCCTGACAATCCTTGACCAGACTCTCTGACACCGCCGCCGGGGCAATCACTCGCCGACACACCTGGTCTTCCTGTTGCGTTTCCACAATCGGATAAATCGCCATCTCTCCCTGACAATTACGAGCAGCAATTACCGCCAACTCTCGCTCAAACGGGATAAATTCTTCCATGAGAACTGAAGGATAGCCCCAACGTTTCCAAGTCTCCTCAAACTGGGTTCTATCGCGTAAAATAACGGTTCCTTGACCATCGTAGCCATGTCGCCGTGCTTTGATAACGCAGGGAAAGGTGATTAAATCAGAGTTTATATCAGGTTTCTCTAGCTTAAAGAAATGAGGAACTGGCAACTTTAAATTATCTAAATAGCAGCGTTGTTCATACTTGTCTAAAAGAGGTTTTAATGCCGATAAACGAGGACGAAATAAGACGTTGGAGTTGTCAATTTTTTCTAGTTCAACTAAATCAACAAATTCATTTTCAAAAGTAACCACATCGCAGCGTTTAGCCAAGTCTTGAGTCGCCGCAACATCAGCAACATCAGCAAACACGACCTCATCGGCTAATTCCACCGCTGGGTCATCTGAATTTGGGGTTTGAATAATTGTTTTAAGTTGCAGGTTTTTGGCTTCTTGTGCCATCATCCAGGCGAGTTGTCCACCCCCAATAATTCCAACAATTTGTTTGGTTTTATTCATGATTTAGCCAAAAATAAATACTCATCTGAACCAATTGGTGATTTCAATAATCAACCGTTTTTCAGGCTTACCATTCCCATCATCGCCGGAGTTAAGACTGGTTGCCTCTTGCCTCTTGCCTCTTGCCTCTTGCCGGAAGAGAAGAGGGCGACCATAAAGGTACGCC
>CAZXWM010000119.1:2539-10516 GCA_964644215.1 uncultured Phormidium sp. | reverse complement strand
GGCTGCGGGCCGCCGGGGAAATGAAAACCAAACCGACTCAGCATTCCGTCAAAGAACTGCGATCGATTGGTATTCAACCCGATATGCTCGTCTGCCGCTGCGAACGTCCCCTCAGCGAAGGTATCAAAGAAAAACTCTCCGAATTTTGCGACGTTCCCGTTCATCGTGTCATCACCGCCCCCGATGCCAGCAGTATCTACGAAGTGCCGCTCGTCCTCGAACAAGAAGGCCTGGCCCAGTCCGTCCTCGACTGTCTGCACCTAGACCAGCGAGATCCCGACCTCGACGGCTGGCGAACCCTGATCGATCGCATGAAAAACCCCCAACGACAACTCGAAATCGCCATTGTCGGGAAATATATCCAACTTTCCGACGCCTATCTCTCCGTCGTTGAAGCCCTCACCCACGCCGCCGTTCAATGTGGCAGTCAACTCAAACTGCGTTGGGTCAACTCCGAAGACTTAGAACAATTCCCCAACGGCGACCAACTCAAAGGAGTCGCCGGAATCGTCGTCCCCGGAGGCTTCGGCAGTCGCGGCGTTGACGGCAAAATCAACGCCATTCGCTATGCCCGAGAACAGCAAATTCCCTTCCTGGGCCTCTGTCTGGGGATGCAATGTGCCGTTATCGAATGGGCGCGTCATGTCGCCCATCTCGACGATGCCAACAGTTCCGAATTTGACCGCAACACCACCAACGCCGTCATTAGCCTCCTTCCCGAACAAGAAGATGTGGTGGATTTAGGGGGAACCATGCGTCTAGGCCTCTATCCCTGCCGCTTAACCGAAGGAACCCGCACCTTTGCCAGTTACAACCAAGAAGTGGTTTACGAACGCCATCGCCACCGCTACGAGTTCAACAACGCCTATCGTAGTTTGTTCCTCGAAACCGGCTATGCCATTAGTGGCACCTCCCCCGATGGCCGCCTCGTAGAAATCATCGAGATGCCCAACCATCCCTTCTTCGTCGCCACCCAGTTTCACCCCGAGTTTGAATCCCGTCCCAACCATCCCCATCCCCTCATCGAAGGATTTATTCGGGCGGCGTTGGGACTCTCGGCCACGGTGACACCAACGGAGTCGGCTGAGGGGGAACGTCAGGGCGAAACCCTAGAGTCAACGGCACAAGTGTTATAACCTCAAAGGAGATCGGGGAAACCCTGGTGATGGGAGGCGTTGTGCGTGGCGTACTGGATTAAAATTCAGGAACAAGGGGGAAAACACATTCATGTGATCGATCTCGACCGAGTGAGTAGCTTCTCGCTTTACAAGGGGACTCGGTTAACGGTCTATTGGCATCCGAGTGAACAACCCTTGGTTTTAACGGCCCAAAGTGACCCTAAGGCCTATCAGCAAGTTCTCGACTATGTTGAGAAAACCACGGGCTATTCACTAGAAACGCCGCTAGATGGGTGAATGATAACTCCGACCCCATGATTGTGTCTCTTTGGCGGCTGTCTTAGATAAATTCCTCTAATCGCAATCAGAAGGATATGCTAGAGGTCGAGTTGATGTGAGGAGTTGAACTGATGAATTGGCAACATGATGCGTTAGAGGTCCTCAAACAGACCAGCCGCACCTTTTATATCCCCATTGTCCAACTTCCTGGAAAGCTTCAGGAAGCGGTGACCTCTGCCTATCTCTGTATGCGGGCGATTGATGAGATTGAGGATCATCCTTATCTCGATAATGGCACGAAAGCCCGGTTGCTGCGATCGCTGTCCCTGCAATTGCAAACGGGAACCGGCGAGAATGACCAGTTCAGCCCCGACTGGGGCGACAGTTACCACCAACTCCCGGAAGTGACCCTACGCATCAATGACTGGGCAAACCTAGCCCCCGATCGCATTGCCCCCCGGATTTGGGATGCGACGGCGGCTATGGCCGATCGCATGGCCTTCTGGGCCGATCGCAACTGGACCATCAAAACAGTTGCCGACCTCGATAGCTATACCTTCAGTGTGGCCGGGGCCGTTGGATTACTCTTATCAGACCTCTGGGCCTGGTACGATAATACTCAAACCAGTCGCATCGAGGCTATCGGCTTCGGACGCGGCCTACAAACGGTGAACATTCTCCGCAATCATCGCGAAGACAAAGCCAGAGGCGTGGATTTCTTCCCAGAAGGCTGGACGGCCAGCGAAATGCAGGCCTATGCCCGCCATAACCTGGACTTTGCCGAACGTTATACCCACGCCCTCCCCAAAGGTCCCGCCTTAGACTTTTGCCGCATTCCCTTAGTTTTAGCCCAAGGAACCCTAAAAACCCTGGCCCTGGGCAAACCCAAACTCAGCCGTGATGATGTCATGGAACTGATTGGCCAGGTGGTTGACAGTTAGGGGGTTAGTGTTGACTCCTTCTGGGGCATCCCCTGTCGGTTGCCCCAATTCCAGATAATAGACAGTTAAAACTAGACATTTTAGAGATTTAATTTTTTTCTATATATACATTTTAGGCATTTTAAAAAGTCCTATCTCATGTGACTATCTTAACAATTAACTAGACAGAATTGATCCGAAACCATGACACTCCTGTATGACCTACAACAGTTTGCCGACCATCTCGTCAGTGACCAACTGACCCATCTCAATCTATTGACGGTGGTGGTAGTTCTCGTAGCGGGACTTCTGACGAGTCTCACCCCCTGTACCCTGTCCATGTTGCCCATTACCCTAGGCTACATTGGCGGCTATGAATCCAAAAGTCCCGGACGGGCGGCCCGTCAATCTCTTTGGTTCTCCCTGGGGTTAGCGACGACTCTGGCCGCCTTGGGATTGGGGGCGGCCCTATTAGGACGAGTCTATGGGCAAGTGGGGAAAGGACTGCCGATTCTGGTGGCGGCGATCGCCATCTTGATGGGCCTCAATCTCCTCAACGCCTTACCGCTACAACTGCCCTCAATTGATGGTATGAGTTGGATTTCCCAGAGTTGGCCCCATGGAGTGCGATCGTATCTGTTGGGCGTAACTTTCGGCTTAGTGGCCTCGCCCTGTAGTACCCCCGTCTTAGCGACGCTTCTGGCCTGGGTATCGAGTACCGGCAAGCCTCTGCTGGGCAGTGGTCTCCTGTTAGCCTATACCATAGGTTATGTAGCCCCCCTGATTCTGGCTGGAACCTTTGCCGCTAGTTTAGAAAAACTCTTATCTCTGCGTCGTTGGTCTAGTTGGATCACCCCCGCCAGTGGCGCGTTATTGGTGGGATTTGGTGTCTTTACCCTGGTCTTTCGTTTTCTACCGACCATCTAAGCTGTCTGTTTAAGCTGTGACTCTCTCATGACCCAGATTGTATCCGCCTCACCCCTGCGTTGGTTCCGTCGCGAATTGTTGCCGATTTTAGCAAACTTGCGGCTGGCGATCGTTCTCTTGCTGGCGATCGCCGCCACGAGTACCCTAGGAACCGTCATCGAACAACATGAATCCATCGCCTTTTACCAAGCCAACTACCCCGAAGACCCCGCCCTATTTGGCTTTCTCAGTTGGAAAGTCCTCCTGGCCCTCGGTCTCGATGATGTCTATAAAACCTGGTGGTTTTTAGCCCTACTGGTCCTATTTGGATCAAGTCTGGCCGCCTGTACCTTCACCCGCCAACTTCCGGCCCTCAAGTCCGCCCGCAATTGGAAATTTTATCGCCAACCCCGTCAGTTCAAAAAACTGGCCCTGGCCGGAACTCTACCCCGGTCAGCCTCGCCCACCTCGGACAACAGCGACGAGTTAGACAGCCTCCAGCGTAGCTTAGAACAACGCAAGTATCGCGTCTTTCGTGATGGTGAGAGTCTCTACGCCCGCAAGGGATTAGTCGGACGTATTGCCCCGATTATCGTTCATGGGAGTATGTTGCTGATTCTTGGCGGGGCCATTGTGGGATCGGTGACGGGAGTGGTGGCCCAGGAGATGATTCCTAGCGGTGAAACGGTGAAAGTGACCAACTTTGTTGAAGCCGGTGATTGGTCATCTCCCGATCGCTTTCGGGGTTGGTCTCTCAAGGTCAACCGCTTTTGGATTGACTATACTCCCAGCGGGGCCATTGATCAGTTTTACTCAGACTTATCAGTCGTCGATGACCAAGGCCAGGAACGCGATCGCAAAACTATCTATGTCAACGAACCCCTCCGCTACAACGGCGTTGTCTTCTACCAAACCGACTGGAGTATCGCCAACGTCAAGATTCGCCTCAACAATAGTCCCGTCTTCCAACTTCCCATGGAGAAACTCGACATCGAAGGCGGTGGACGGATTTGGGGAACCTGGATTCCCACCAAGCCGGATATGAGTGAGGGGGTGTCGTTGTTAGCCCGAGATCTGCAAGGAACGGCCCTGGTTTATGACCAAACGGGGCAACTGGTGGACTCGTTGCGCGTCGGGACGGCGATCGAGGTCAATGGAGTTAATCTCTCGTTACTCGATATTACCGGCGCAACCGGCCTACAAATCAAGTCTGATCCGGGGATTCCTTTAGTCTATCTGGGATTTGCCCTGTTAATGTTGAGTACGGCCCTGAGTTATGCCTCTCATTCCCAGATTTGGGTTCTGCGAGATGATGAGACTCTCTATCTCGGAGGACGCACCAATCGCGCCCAAGTGACCTTTGAACGGGAGTTCCTAGAATGGATCGACGAGGTACAGCCGGAATCATCCCAACCGGCGATCGCCTCCTCCCTTAGTGCTTAAGTTGAGCCAAGGATTGCGTTAAACTGAAGTTTGAGTCCCGTTTGATTGACGCTGGATATCCTAGATGACCTCAGTCTTCAACTGCCTAACTCTGCACGGCTAACGGTCTATAACCAACGGTCTAACATCAATATCTTAACTGTCCACCATCAATAGAGAACGATTGCTATTATGCAAACTACCGATCAATCCGCCCCCGCCATGGAAGCCCCCAAACTCGGACTTCCAGTTACGATTATTACCGGCTTTCTCGGGAGTGGTAAAACCACCCTCCTCAATCACATTCTCAGCAACCAAGAGGGAGTTAAAACGGCTGTTTTAGTTAACGAATTTGGGGAAATTGGTATCGACAATGAACTCATCATGTCTGGGGATGATGATATGGTCGAACTCACCAATGGCTGCATCTGTTGCACCATCAACGATGACCTCCTCAATGCCGTCTATAAAGTCTTGGAACGAGAGGACAAGGTCGATTACTTGGTCGTTGAAACCACAGGACTCGCTGAGCCGCTACCCGTCGCCTTGACCTTTTTAGGCACTGAACTTCGGGATCTAACTCGTCTCGATTCAATCATCACTTTAGTTGACTGTGAAAACTTTAGTCTTGATTTGTTTAATAGTGAAGCCGCTTATGGACAAATCGCTTATGGTGATACCGTTATTCTCAACAAAATTGACTTGGTGGATGAAGCCGATGTCGATGCATTGGAAGTGCGGATTCGTGATATCAAAAAAGATGCCCGCATTTTACGCACCAATCATGGCGAGGTTCCCTTACCGTTACTCCTAAGTGTGGGCCTGTTTGAATCCGATCGCTACTTCGAGACGGAGTCATCGGATCATGATCATGATCATCATAACCATGATCACGCCCATCACGACCATCATGACCATCATGACCATGATCACGCTCATCATGACCATCATGACCATGATCACGCTCATCATGATCACTCTCATCACCTGGAAAATGATGGCTTTCTCTCGGTCTCATTTCAGAGCGATCGCCCCTTCAGTATCCGTAAATTCCAGTATTTCCTCGATAATCAGCTTCCGGCCAATATCTTCCGCGCTAAAGGTATTTTATGGTTTGAAGAAAGCCCCGATCGCCATATCTTCCACCTCAGCGGTAAACGCTTCAGCATCGAAGATGACGAATGGAAACATGACCCGAAAACTCAACTGGTGTTTATCGGACAGGAGCTCGATTCAGACACCCTGTTGAAGCAGTTACAAAACTGTGTCGTCACTCCCGGAATTCAGGGTCAGAAGGGTTTTTAAATCTAGGGGTTTGAAAGGATAAATCCTCACACAGACCGGCACAGAAGCCCCAGGAAAGGGTCTTCTGTGCCATTTAGTACAAAAACAGTCTTGGGAACGAAACACAGGCAATGCGGGTCATTATTCAGCGGGTCACGTCATCTGAAGTCCGAGTGGGCGATCGCCGAGTCGGGAAAATCGGCCGCGGCCTAAATCTCCTGGTGGGGATTGCCGAAACGGACACCGAAGCCGAACTCGACTGGATGGCCCGTAAATGTCTGAGTTTGCGTTTGTTTCCCCCCGCCGACAACGACTCGGGCCGTTGGCAGAACTCCATCGAAGATATCGAGGGAGAGATTCTAGTCATCAGTCAATTCACCCTCTACGGCGATTGTCGCAAAGGTCGCCGCCCCTCCTTCGCTCAGTCTGCCCCACCCGCCGCCGCTGAAGCCCTCTACAATCAATTTGTCGATAAACTACTCCGTCAAAGCCAACTCACCGTTGAAACCGGCGAATTTGGCGCGATGATGAGTGTCTCGATTGAGAATGATGGCCCCGTCACCCTCATTTTAGACCGTGAGGCTGGATGCAGAACTTGATGCAGAATCAGTTAACTCCCACTCCAGTCATCGAGATCATCGATTTGTGCATCGAGTTTGGCCGAGATCACCTGAACCAACATCGATTCGAGAGATTCATCAGTAATCGGGTCACTCGAACGGCCGGCCAGGGGCGAGTTTAGGGGAATTAACCGTAAGCGACGGTTATCTTGGACCAACTCAAACTGTGTCCGTGACTGACCAATTGGCTTTAATTCTAAATAGTCAAAACTGGCAACATTTAGATAGAGGGAATGATTGGCCAAGATAGTCGATTGATGAGAATCTGAAAACACCTCAACGAGATAGGCTTCCCCCTGGGCTTGGGGTTTACCATCGAGGAGTTCAACATAGCGCACCTGCGTCAGATCTCCGAGTAAACGCAACATATCGCGTTTATTAACGAGGATACCTGTTTCGATGATGCACGGGGCAGGGATATGATGATCGGATGAACGCTCAAGCATGGAACTAAAGGGGATGGAGTAGAGTGACCGTTTTGGAGATAGATAAACGCGGTATCGACAGACAAACAACTCAAGGAACGAGGTATCACGACCAAGTTCAGGTGTTCTTTTGATATCAAGGCAAAGATATCAAAGCGCAGCCGCTTTTCTGCCGATGACGGGTCGAGTCTGCTCATGGATCGAGATCCATGACTGGATTTACAACTTGATTGATAGCTAGAGGGACAACTCGAGTGGTATCTCAACTCACAACAAGGTCTCCATACAATCTTGGCATAGATATTCGGGTTCGCAAATCCGTTAAATAACTGAACTTCTGATGAACTATGGCAAAGCGACGATTTTCAGGGCTGGCTTCATGGTTAACTTTAAGGTTTTGGTTGCGCCAACGCAATGCGATCGCCGCTGCTATTGCCTTCTACACCTGTTTGCCGATTCCTCTCGGTTGGAAATTAGAGTTTGAAGGTATCGCCAAACTGGCCCCATTTGTGGGAATTTTCCTGGGAGGAGTACTCGGCTTCGTCGATTGGGGTTTGGGACTGATGGCCATGCCCGTATTAACACGGAGTGCCTTAATTGTGGGCTTGTCCATCGCCATCACCGGCGGCTTACATCTCGATGGGGCTATTGATACCGCTGATGGTTTAGCCATCCCCGACGCCAACAAACGGCTAGCGGCCATGCAAGATAGTTTAGTCGGGGCCTTCGGAACCATGGCGGCGGTGATGCTGCTGTTGCTGAAAACTGTGGCCCTGTCCGAGTTAGTGGGCGATCGCGCCTTTGCTTTAATGGCCGCCGCCGGTTGGGGCCGGTGGGGACAGGTGGTGGCCATTGTCCGCTATCCCTATCTCAAGGCCAGTGGTAAAGGGGCCATCCATAAAGCCTCGATTCAGTCCGCTGTCGCCCTGATTCCGGGGGCGATCGCCCTGGTGGGGTTGAGTCTGTTGCAAGTGTGGCTAGGGGGCGATCGCTGGCTGGTGGG
>CAZXWM010000119.1:0-2439 GCA_964644215.1 uncultured Phormidium sp. | reverse complement strand
GAGAGAAATCCCGAGGCTTTGACTAATTTCGACCGCACGCGATCGACCAGTCCACCTTGACTCGTTAGAAACACCACTGGGGTATCTTTCAACTGTTCAACTCGGTGAATTTGGGCGCAGACTTCATAGCCATTGACAACCGGCATAATCAAATCCAGGAAAATCAACGCCGGTTTGCGGGCAATCAACTCGGGAATCGCTTGCAACGGATCGATAATAAAAAAACTACGATAACCTGCTTCTTGTAGGAGTTGTTCAAGGACTTCGCAGCTTTGCAGGCTATCGTCAATACAGGCAATCAGCGGAGAATCCGCTTTCTCAGCAGATTTTGCTGATGGCTGATCCTCCTTGACTAAATCCGTGGCCATGGAACTTCCTGAACTGCGGCCGGGGGTAAACTTCTCGTTTAGATCAGGAACCCGTACCAGTTGTAATGCTCCTTTCTCAATCTGAGGCATCAAGGATTGAGTCAGTTGAATCAGGTCTTTTTTAACAATGACTGACAAATCTCGTAACGTATTACGGGAGTTAACGAGGACAGACAGCCGTCGATACACCTTCTCTGATAATGAGGATTTGAGGAGCGCATTATTGGCAATAACTGGCGCTAAATTGGGAGAATAACCCGCAAAATCCGCTTCACACCATTGTTGCCACTGTCGTTCAGCATACTTAAGGAGAGCTTGTCCTTTGAGGACAACACGGGGTTTGGTAATACTGGTTTCTTCATAGAGTTCCCCAACTAACACCTCTGCTTGTGACTCTTGCAAAACGTCAAATAAAACCTCAACGATACAATCGACAATAATTTTCTGGAATTGCTGGCGATCGAGCTGCTGCTGCTCCTGAAACTGACAGAGTGTCTCGTATTCCCAATAAGAATCCTTGGTCTCATTGGGAAATTCAAGCGACCCTAAATCTAGCTTAGGACAAGTGCGGGCGATCGCCCGTCGCCAACGTCGCAGAGGATGAACCCCACCTGAGGCCCAAGTGATACGGCCAATGTAATAATAAAGACTCCAGCCTTCATGAGGGGGAGAGAGGGAATGGATATCTAATCGTCCGCTAAACTGCGTTTGGACACAGTGGAGAATGGCACTAATCGCATCAAGCTGTGACATTGCGCGGGTCGGTGGGTTAGTTTGATTCACGGATTAACAGGTTGACAAAGGAACTGGCGATGGACGATGACAAAATGCAGAGGGCGCGATCGACCGCTCAAGACAATCATGCACAGTGACCTAGGGTGAGCTTATCATTGTTAAGGAATTGTAATCTCCATCTGTTAACGAAACTTCAGACTTGAGCAGACCTATGAATTGGTGGCAAAACTTCAAACAGAATCCGCTGTCTCGCCTGGGTGCAACCCTGTTGATTATCTTTTATGTGCTGGCGATCGGTGCCGGTTTTTTTGCCCCCTATGACCCCATTAACGACATTCAACGAGAGGGGTCTCTCTTGCCTCCGACCACCATTCACTGGCGCAATGAAGCCGGGGAATTTGTGGGTCCTTATGTCTATCCCATTCAGCAAGGAGCAACGGATTTGGAGACGGGAAAACGAGAACTAATCGTCGATCGCTCCCAACCCTCCCCAGTCCGTTTGTTGGTCTCTGGGTCATCCTATCGGGTATTAGGTCTGATTCCGGGGAACCGTCATTTGTTTGGCACGATTGGCCCAGGCCAGTTAAATCTTCTGGGGACTGACGAACAAGGACGGGATCAATTCAGTCGTCTCATTTTCGGCGGCCAGGTGAGCTTATTTATCGGCTTAGTCGGCATTTGTATCTCCTTTCCCATTGGGATGCTCGTTGGCGGCATATCGGGCTATTTTGGGGGCGCTGTGGACACGATCATCATGCGGCTGACGGAGGTACTGATGACCATTCCGGGCCTGTACCTGCTGATTGCCTTAGCGGCAGTGTTACCCGCTGGCTTAACGAGCGCCCAGCGTTTTTTACTCATCGTGACCATCATATCGTTTATTAGCTGGGCTGGCTTGGCGCGGGTGATTCGAGGACAGGTGTTGTCGATTAAGGAACAGGAGTTTGTCCAGGCGGCGCGGGCCATGGGGGCAAACCCCCTCTATATTATTATTCGTCATGTCCTGCCGCAAACGGCCACTTACCTGATTATTTCGGCAACTTTATCGATTCCTGGGTTTATTGTGGCTGAGTCGGTGCTGAGTCTGATTGGTTTAGGGATTCAACAACCGGACCCCTCTTGGGGAAATCTCTTGGCGAATGCCACGAATGCCTCGATTTTGGTGTTTCAACCCTGGCTGATTTGGCCTCCGGCTCTGTTGGTGGTTTTAACGGTATTATCGTTTAACCTAATTGGCGATGGGTTGCGGGATGCGTTAGATCCTCGGAGTTTGCGTTAGGGAAGGGGGGAAGAAGGCAAGAGGCAAGAGGCAAGAGGCAAAAGAAAAGACGTAGGG
>CAZXWM010000118.1:10382-10593 GCA_964644215.1 uncultured Phormidium sp. | reverse complement strand
GAATTTGTCCATCGCTCACAAAAAAGCCTGATTAGCCAGCGAGAAGTCGGCTTACATACCCTCGAATTTCACCAAGCCTTGCGAGCCGTATTACGAGAAGATCCCGACGTAATTTTAATTGGGGAAATGCGCGATCGCATCACCATCAACACCGCCCTGCAAGCCGCCCAAACCGGACACCTCGTCATGGGAACCCTGCATACCCGCAACG
>CAZXWM010000118.1:0-10372 GCA_964644215.1 uncultured Phormidium sp. | reverse complement strand
CGACTCCGTCAACCGCCTCGTCAACCTCTACCCCCCCGACGAACAAGCCATCGTGCGCCTGCAACTGGCCGAATCCCTCGTCGCCGTCATCGCCCAACAACTCCTACCAACCACCGATCGCCAACGAGTCGCCGTCCATGACATTCTCATTAACACCCCCGCCATGAAAGATTACCTAATCCGGGGAGAAGAAGACGAAGCCTTCCACCTGATGAAAACCGATCAGATCGAAGGAATGCAAGTTCTCAACCAAGCCCTCTATCGTGAAATTCTCGATGGACGCATTACCATTGAAGATGCCCATCAAATCTCTCCCGATCCTGGAGAACTCGAACGACTCATGCGTACCGGAGGCTACGATGCGTCTTCCTCTCCACGGGAATGGCAGGGATAGATCAACATTGTCAGACCATCGTCATCAGGGTGTCTCGACAATTCGGACAAATCCCCAAGTATCAGAGGTTGACTCACATATCATGTCTGTTGAAAATGCCGAACAATTTTTGAAAGATGTACTCCACCAACCCGAGCTGCGAGCTACATTTGAGGACGCGGAAACGCCCCAAGACTTCTTTAAAATTAGCCAAAACCTTGGCTATGACTTTTCTAGCCAAGATCTGCAAACGGTCGTCTCCCAGCATAGTGAGGGAGTCGAAATCCGGCGGCGAACCGGAATTTGGCATTGGTTACGAACCGTCAATTGGATCGATCGCCAAAAAGTCCAATCCTAATCCAACTCCTAAGTCTTGAGGATCTCCTCGCGAACCCACCACCCTCCTGGCTCTCCAGCGTCAAAACGCCGCTCGCCGGCCTACCCCAGCCTGATTCCTACTCTCCCCACCAACCGACTAAAACAGGATAATCTCGTTGTTAACCATTCCATGTTAGTGAGGCAAATTGACCCGTGGCGACTCGTTTTTCTGCAACTTCAGCCCCAGTCTGGCTCGGGATCATCCTGACAACCAGCCTGGTTGGGATGAACCTCAACCCAAAACCCAGCCAGGCCCAAACCCTCATTCCCAGCAATGACGGAACCGGAACCCAAATCATCCCCGACGGCGATCGCCTCGACATCGATGGCGGTCGTCTCTCAGGAGACGGACAAAACCTCTTCCACAGCTTCGATCGCTTCGACCTCAACAGTGGAGAAACCGCCAACTTTCTCACCTCCCCCGAAATCCAAAACGTTCTCGGACGCATTGGCGGTGAAACCTCCCAAATCAACGGACTCCTACAACTGACCGGAAGTAGCGCCAACCTCTATCTCCTCAACCCCGCCGGGATTCTCTTCGGGGCCAACGCCCAGCTAAATCTGCCCGCCTCCTTCTTCGCCACCTCCGCCACCGCCGTGACCTTCAACAACGGTATCTTTAACCTCCTCGATAGCCCCGACTATCAGACCCTCACCGGCGCTCCCACCGGCTTTCAATTCAACGGGGGCGGGGCCATTACCAGCCTAGCCCCCCTACAAGTCCCCGATACCCTGGCCCTACTCGGGGGAGAAGTCAACGCCAGCGGCGATCTCAGCGCCGGACAAGTGCTAATTCAGGCAATTCCCGGAGAAGCGACCCTCCGCATCAGCCAACCCGGATTTGTCCTCAGCCTCGACCTCTCAGACACCCCAGAGCGTATCAGCGACTTCCCAGAACTCCTGACTGGCCCCGATCGCGACGGCGGCGAACGCACCCTAGACACCTCCGGCGACGTTCCCCGCATCCAATCGGGCAACGTCAACATCGGCAACATCAACCTACAACCGCCAGCGGGCGACAATCGTCAAGGCGTTGTCATCGAAGCCGGCGGAACCCTAAACACCGGCAACATCAACAGTTCCAGCGGCGACAGCGGCGGGGCCATCCGCTTGCAGAGTGAAGGAACCCTAACCACAGAATCCCTCTTTTCGGGAGGGGGTGCGATCGCCCTCAACAGTGCCACAGGCTCAATTCAAAGCGGCAACATCAGCGCCACCAGCGTCGAGGGTGGTGAGATTAACCTCAACGCCGCCGAGGAGATCCGCACCGGGTCCCTCGATAGCGAAGGCTTAGGAGGCGCAGGAGGCAACATCACCAGCATAGCTGGGGGAGACGCCGAAATCCTCTCCGTCGATGGCCGAGGGACCAGCGACGGCGGCAACCTCAACCTACGCCAATCCCGACTACGAGTTCCCGGAACCGTGTCCTCGGGCCTAATCGTCGATGAAGACCTCTCCCTCGCCACCTCAGACGGGGGAACCATTCAAGTAGAACTGACCGAATTTGGCGTTCCCTTTACAGTGGGCAACCCCAGCCTTAGTGGCAGTTCCGGCAGCCTCAGCACAGAGCGCGATCGCCTCGATGCCCCCGCCACCTCCATCCCCGGAACCCTCAGCCAAGGCACCATTAGCCTCATCTCCCCCGAAGCGCCCCCAGAGCCGCCACCCCAGCCCGAAGAGATTGAAGCCAGCGACGACATCGAACGCTTACAACAGATTCCCGGCCAAGACCTCGCCCAAGTTCAAGGACTCGAAACCCCTCTCAACTCTGAGATTCGCTACACCAACGACTTCAGCAACTATTTCGACCTAGAGCCAACCGTAGCCGTCAGTTTAGATGACAGTCGCGCCCTGCTGGCCGACATTGAAGCCGAAACAGGGCAGAAACCGGCCCTCATTTACCTACAATTTCTCCCCAGCGTCCAACTCGATCGCAGCCAAAAGAATCTCAAACAGATCGGAGCGGGACTTTTGCAAATCGAAGACGACCCCCTCAATGATGGCTTAGAACTGCTCGTCGTCACCGCTGACGCCGAGCCAGTTCGCGTCACCCTCAATGACGTGACGCGATCGCAAGTCATCGAAGCCGCCTTCGAGTTGCGATCGAACCTCACCAACCCTCGCCTACGCCGAAGCGATCGCTACCTACAAGCCTCCCAACAACTCTACGACATCCTAATTCGTCCCCTCCAACCCAGCTTTGAAGCGCAAGAGATCACCAATCTCACCTTTATCTCCGACGAGGGCCTGCGCACCCTACCCCTCGGCGCCTTACATGACGGCGAAACCTTCCTCATCGAACAGTACAACATCGGCTTAATTCCCAGTTTGAGCCTCACCGATACCCGGCGCGGCAACATCCAAAATAGCCGAGTCCTAGCCATGGGGGCCTCAATCTTTCCCTTCAACGACAACCTCAGCCCCCTCCCCGCCGTATCCACAGAACTCAACACCATCAGCCAACAACTCTGGCCCGGAGTCAGCTTTCTCAACCAGGACTTTACCGTAGACAACCTGCGCCGCCAACGAGAACAAACCCCCTTCGGCATTATTCACCTAGCCACCCACGGCGAGTTTATCGATGGAGATGTCAGCAACTCCTATATCCAACTCTGGGATGAACGCCTCAACCTTGGGGAAATTCGCCGCCTCAACCTCAACCGTCCCCCCGTCGAACTCCTAGTCTTAAGCGCCTGTCGCACCGCTGTCGGCAGCACCGACGCCGAATTAGGATTTGCCGGACTGGCCGTCGCTTCAGGAGCGAAAAGCGCCCTAGGCAGTTTATGGTATGTCAGCGACGATGGCACTCTAGGCTTAATGACCGAGTTCTATAACCAACTGCATCAGGCCCCCACCCGCTCTGAAGCCATCCGTCAAGCCCAAATTGCCCTGTTAAATGGCGATGTCCGGGTTGAAGACGGTCAACTCATCACCTCGGAGTTAACCTTTCGGCTACCCCCAGAACTAGCCGAACAAATCCCCGACCGAGATTTTAGCCATCCCTACTTTTGGTCGGCGTTTAGTCTAGTTGGTAATCCTTGGTAACGGTTTTATGGTCCAATCAACCCTGCTCTGAGTCGCCGTCAGGGGTCGCCATCGCCTGAATGACCGCTGTTTGGCTTACAGTTTGATAAACTTGTTGAAAATAGCTTCGGAGCTGTTCGAGGGCTGCTGTTTGCGCTAGGGAGGCGTTTCCCGTCTGGGAGAGAACCGGAATCGGTCCGAGAACATCTAAGACCGTTTCCTGAGTCGGGGGAGGTGTAATCACCACTAACGAGGGGTCGAGAGCCTCGTCATAGCTCCAAAATTGTTCAATTCTCAGGGGAGGGGAGGACGCTACCGCCAGCGGCTCTTCCTCGGAGGACTCACTGGCGACCCTGTCGGAGACATCGGCTCGTTTTTCTCGCAGCGCCGCGATAATCTCCTCTTTACTGCGACCTCGTAACTGAAACAGAAGAAAGGGATCTTCACCGAAGCGATCGCCGAGAAGATGATAAACGGCAATAATATGTTTACAGGGATTAGCTTTGTCGGGACAAGAACAGCGCGATCGCACCTCTTGTAAACTAAAGGGAAATAAACGTAAACCGTTAGCCGCAAACACATCTTCAATGTTCCTGGGCATTTCTCCGGCTAATAACTTCGCCGAATGTAGCGCCTGTTGTGATAACGTATCCACAACATATTGCCAATCTTCATCGCTAAAAGCATCAAGCCAAATCGACAATTCATAGGGCTGCTCTTCACTGCCTTGAACCTTAGCTATAACCTTTTTACCTTCAAAGCGAATGGTTAATACATTCCCCTGACGGGCATAATTTCGCCCTCGTTCAAGGCGCTTTTTGAAGCGATATTTTTGCAACAAATCTAGCCATTGCTGAACCCACCATTCTTGTTCCTGATTACCCGTTAATCGTTCACTAGAATAGACCATAATCTGATTCGTATTTACAACTAAAGTTAGAGCTTGGATTTTAATTATAATGGCTTTTCTGGGTTCAGGGTAATCCGGGAAATTTAGGGCAGTCGGGGCGAAAAATAGACCGGCCCCGAAAATTTTGTATCCGAGGACACAAATCACCGCCTAGATCCTGAAGAGCCAAGACAATTTGGAACAATTCCCAATCCTGAACCGTCTGCAACGGCCAGACCTGGCCGTAATCAGCCGCAATCAGCCGCGATTAACGGACGAGGAATCCCCTTGTTCCGTAGCATCACCAATTCTCAGGGAAAGACTGGGCTATCGTTCTCAAAACCTTGGCCGCCAAAACAGCCGAGCCAATCCTCGTCATCTAGGGGAATTTACGGATAGGAATTGGTAATTCTACGGCACTACAATAAAGCCAGACATTATTTCACCCTTGCCATCATGGTCTGCAATCTACCCGGTGTCAACACCCTCCTTAGGGCGCTTAAAGATATCCACACCGCCACAAAAACAGGAAAACTTAGCTTAAATCTTCAGGGAGAACAGTGGCATTACTACTTTATCGACGGCCGCTTTCTCTTTGCCTCAGGCGGCCCCCATCGAGTCCGTCGTTGGCAACGAGCCTTAAATCGTCACTGTCCCCATTGGCGTATCGACATCCAGGGCGGAATCCCCAAGGGATTATGGGAATATCAACTTCTCCATCGCGCCGTGGCCAGTGGTTCCTTGGAACTGACCACCGGCAAAGCCATTTTAGCCGCGATCGCCGCTGAAGTCCTGTTTACCAGTCTGCGGCCGACTGAAATCCGCTATCACTGGACGCCCTCGCATCAGCAAGGCCAACGTGAATCGCGACTAGCCTTATCCCCCAAAGAATTTCGGCGTTTATTTGACTCTGTCCTCGCCCTCTGGCAACAATGGCAAGCCTTAGGCCTAACCTATATCAGCCCCGATCACGCGGCCCTCTGGACCGGCAAAAGTAGTGATTCTAGCCAGTCTTTAACAGCCCGTTCGGCCCGTACCTTTTTTAACGGTCAATATACCCTCTGGGACATTGCCCAACGGCAACGGCGATCGCTGGCCGATCTCACCCGCACCTTACATCATTTCATCAATCAAGGAACCCTACAACTGCGGGAGATCGGCGATTTACCCTCACCTCTCGAACAAATGCAGATGGTAGCCGCTGCTGTCGCGCCTCCCCGTCGCACCATTGCCTATATTGACGACAGCACTACCGCCGGGGCTTATCTGCGCCAAATTATTGAACCGCAAGGGTTTGAGCTGATGTTTATTCAAAACCCATTACAAGACTTACCCCTGTTATTAAAACAACAACCGGAATTAATTTTTCTAGATCTCAATATGCCCTTAATTCATGGCTGCGACTTCTGTAGCTTCCTACGCAAAACCTCTGTCTTTCAGGCCACCCCCATCGTCATCCTCACCAACAGTGATGGAACCGTCGATCGCGTTCGCGCCAATCTCTCGGGGGCCTC
Organism: uncultured Phormidium sp.; assembly: GCA_964644215.1. Classification (GTDB taxonomy): domain Bacteria; phylum Cyanobacteriota; class Cyanobacteriia; order Cyanobacteriales; family Geitlerinemataceae; genus Sodalinema. The sequence goes on along the minus strand of CAZXWM010000118.1, from coordinate 4,194 downwards.
AGACTTTATCACCAAACCCGCCCAACGGCGGGATGTGATGCAAGTTCTCGATAAATATATTCAGTCGATGCCCCTGACCTCGGCCAACGGGCAATTGTTTAAAGCCTATCGATCAACTGTAGGATGATCTTGACGCTATCCGTCAAGATGTTGCCCTTATGTCTATCGAGTTCAACCGCGATCGCATCATCGTCAACGCCGCCGAAATGGCTGCGATCGAAACCCGCCTCTTTGACGCTGGGTTCCCCGTAGCCGCCCTCATGGAGAAAGTGGCCAGCCGTATTGCTCAATGGTTGCATCAATGGTTGCATCAATGGCTGCAACAGACTAACAAGTCTATCCCCAATCGCCCTCAGATTGGCGTACTCGTTGGCCCCGGTCATAATGGCGGCGATGCCCTAGTGGTGGCCCGAGAATTGTGGTTCCAGGGCTATCCCATCTGCCTCTATCGCCCCTTAGCCAAAGCCAAATCTCTCACCCAAGCGCATCTTAACTATGCCCAATCCCTGGGTATCCCCATACTCGATAGCTACAAGGATCTCCAACAGTGTCATCTCATCCTCGATGGCCTATTTGGCTTTGGGCAAACTCGCCCCCTAGAAGGAGATCTGGCCCAACTAATAACCTGGCTCAACCAACAGCCGCAACCCTGTATTAGCATTGACATTCCCTCGGGCCTGCACAGCGATACCGGGGAGGTGTTAGGGGTCGGCCTGCGGGCTGAGATGACCCTCTGTTTGGGACTTTGGAAACGGGGACTGTTTTGCGATCGCGCCCTGGAGTATATCGGCCAAGTGCAACGCATCGATTTCGATATTCCCCAAGCTGACATCGAAGCGGTGTTAGGTTCATCTCCGGCCTGGCAACGCCTTACCTCAGACTGGGCCAAACAGGCGCTTCCCCTACCCCGCGCCCAATCCACCCATAAATATCAACAGGGCCATCTATTACTCATCGCCGGGTCGAGTCAATATGCCGGTGCTGCCATCTTAGCGGCTTTGGGGGCGCGAGCCAGTGGTGTAGGTATGGTCACTCTAGCGGTTCCTGAGTCTCTTAAACCCCTCCTCAATGCCCAACTCCCCGAAGCCTTAGTCCTCGGCTGTCGCGAAACCTCTCAGGGGGCGATCGCCGAGCTTCCTCCAGACCTAGACTTTAACCGCTATGATGCGATCGCCCTCGGTCCAGGCCTAAGCCAAGAGACCCCCTCCCTACTCCAGCAGAGTCTGCAACAGAGCGCTCCGCTGATTCTCGATGCCGATGGTCTAAATCTCCTGGCCGCCGCCTCAGACTGGCAACAGGGGCAGCCAGAGAGGGGATTTTGGCGCAACCAACCCCTCATCCTCACCCCTCATCCGGGAGAATTTCGCCGCCTCTTTCCCAACCTGTCTCAACCCTTTCCTCCTGAAGCCGCCCAACAGGCCGCCGAGCAGTCCGGGGCCATCGTTGTTCTCAAAGGGGCGCGAGTGGCGATCGCCACCCCCGACGGTCAGGTTCAGATTAACCCCGAAAGTACCCCCGCCCTAGCCCGAGGTGGCTCAGGAGATGTCTTAACCGGGCTAATAGGGGGGCTAGTCGCCACGGGAGCGCGTCAAGAGTCTCCCCTCCCTCCTCTCGTGGCAGCAGCGGTCTGGTGGCACGCACAAGGGGCGTTACAGGCTCAAAAACAACGGAGTTCCCTGGGGGTAGATGCCTGGACGTTGGCTCAAACCCTGCCCGATGTTCTCGGGCCTAACGGTGACACCTAACTCTGAAATCGAAACTCTAAAATCGAACTCGCTAGGATGGGGAGGATTTAAAAACCCATCAAGAGATCATGATCTTTAAAATCCTGCAACGCTCGACGCTGACCTGCATGACGCTGCTGAGTCTAACCCTGTTGGCCCCCAAGAGTCGAGCCAATGATACCCAGGCCCTGATTGAGCGTTGGCAAACCCTGGAAACGCACTGGGAAGAGGACTATTCCGAGTATTTTGGCCGATCTCTGAGCGATCGCCCGCCGGTGTTTGAGGAGATGATCGAGACCTTGGCTCAACAATCCCTGGCCAATCGTCAAACCTCAGCCATTCTCTATGCCATTCCCCATGACAACGAATTAGAACTGATTTTAGCCACCTCAAGCGGGGTAGCGGTTCAGGTTCTCGTACCGGTGACCGAGCAGGAACTACTAGCTCAGGCCCGCGAGTTTGAACATGAACTCATCAACCCCAGACGACGCCGCAGCACCGCCTATCGGACGATCGCCCAACAACTCTACGATTGGCTGCTTGCCCCGTTAGAGGAACAACTCGAAGCCGAGGGGATTGAACAGATTATCTTCTGCTTAGGGGAAGGCCTACGCACCTTACCGATGGCTGCCCTCCATGACGGTGAGGGCTTTTTAATTGAACGCTATAGTTTGGGGCGGATTCCCGGTTATCTCCTCATGGACAGTGAACCGCGATCGCTGCACCAGGCCCAAGTCTTGGCCATGGGTGCCTCCGAGTTCCAAGATGCAGCCCCCTTACCCGCTGTTCCCCTGGAACTGGCCTCAATTGTGCCACGACTCTGGCCGGGCGATAGTTTCCTCAATGAAGGATTCACGGTGGCCAATTTGCAACAACAGCGTCAGCAAGGAAACTACAGTATCATCCACCTCGCCACTCATGGCCAGTTTCAGCCGGGAGATGCCGACAACTCCTATCTCAAGTTTTGGGATCAACGGCTGTCTCTGAATCGCCTGCGGGAGTTGGACTGGACGAGTCCTCCGGTGGAGTTATTAGTCTTAAGTGCCTGTGCGACGGCTCGGGGCGATACCCAGGCCGAGTTAGGGTTTGCCGGATTAGCAGTCCAGTCGGGGATTCCCACGGTCTTAGCCAGTCTGTGGGCCGTCAGTGATGTGGGGACTCTATTGTTGATGACGGAGTTTTACGAGCAACTGAAAACCGCCCCGACTCCAGCGGTTGCCCTACGTCGCAGTCAATTGGCAGCATTGCGAGGGGATTTGGACTTTACACCGCCGGCCATGAGCGATAATTTACCGGCAGGAACCTTGGTGGGGTCTCCTTTGCCTGAAAATGTCGAGCATTTCGATGTCTCTCACCCCTACTATTGGTCAGCCTTCACCAATATCGGAAATCCTTGGTAGCATTGGGGGTTAGATAGGAGTTTCTAGGACTTCGGTGGACAATTCTCCACCTGGCACATTGACAGGTTACGGCTGTCCGTTCAAGATTAGAGTTGTTCACTGATTGTCGATTAAGCGATTAACGGACTTGAATCCCCGTCCGGTAATTTTTACAAAACACTTGACAAATAAAAGGAGTTGTGTATGTGGACTGCGATCGCCGTTGGGATATTAGCATTTATCTTTTCGAGCTTTGTTGAGTATTGGATTCATCGGCTGATGCACCATGCGTCTCGTTTCGGGGAACGTCACCGAGATCATCATCGCCGCAACGAAGGACAAGGCGTTGTTTGGGAGTTTCGCGATTATGTGAAAGGGGCCGCCATTGCCATGCTGTTACCCTTCGCCATTTCCCTAAATGTGGGCTTGGGTTGGCTGATTGGGGCTTTAGCCTATGCCCTCTTTTCCGCCTACGCACACCAGTTACAACATGAGAACCCCAGAAAATGTTTCTGGATGTCAATGCCGGTCCATTATGTCCATCACAAATATCAGATGTGGCATCACAACTTCGGCTTAGCCGTCGATTGGTGGGATTACGTCTTTGGAACCTACAAAAAAGTCGATTGGCTCGCCGATGAAGACCCCCAAGTTCCCCAACGGGGCTACTTAGAATTGCAATGGTGGTAATCGCTGGGGATTATCGGTGCTATGGTAGTCAAAATCTAGCCCAGAGTTGTTTAAGGAGTATTATCAAATGAGTGTTTTACAAGAAGCCAAAATCCATTTTGAGGCCAGTCATCAACATCCCATCAATCAGGTATTGCACCACATCACCAACTTTTTAGCCCTTTCCGCTATTGGTTTGTTATGGTTTACTCCCAAAATCAGCATCGTCTTTTTGGTGATTAGTCAGATTTTTGCTTGGGGCGGTCATGCCGTATTTGAGAAAAATCATCCCGCCTTTTTCAAATATCCTGGAATTACGATTTTGGCATCCTTTGCCTGGTCATTTGAACGGTGGTTTGGCTTTCGTCAGTTGCTCGTAAAAGGCGATCGCAACCCCGTTTAAGAGCAACTAGGACGTGGTT
>CAZXWM010000117.1:7595-10639 GCA_964644215.1 uncultured Phormidium sp. | reverse complement strand
CCCCCGGTGATTGCGGTGACTACCACCTGTCTCTCGGAAACGATTGGTGATGATATCCCGACGATTGTGCGGGAAGCTCGTGAAAGTGGTGTGATTCCTGAAGGGAAAACGGTCATTCATGCCAATACGCCCAGTTATGTGGGCTGTCACATCACCGGCTGGTCGAATATGACGGCGTCGATGGTGAAGTATCTCTCCGAAACCAGTGGTGAGTCCCGTAATCAGGTGAATCTGATTCCTGGCTATGTTGAACCTTCAGACACTCGCGAATTGAAACAAATGCTCGCCACTTGGGGCATTGATGCGGTCACGTTCCCGGATACGTCGGATGTGGTGGATACGCCGCAAACGGGGCATTTCCAAATGTATCCTCAGGGTGGAACGACGGTTGAGGCTTTGAAAACCACTGGGGATAGTTTGGCAACGATCGCCCTCGGCCCGGAAGCGAGTAGCCAGGCGGCGATCGCCCTGGAAGCCAAATGTCAGGTTCCCCATCATATCCTCGATTTACCGATTGGGGTAGCCGCCACGGACCGTCTGGTGCAAACTCTGATGGATGTCACCGGAACTCAGCCGACGGACGAGATTGTTAACGCTCGCGGTCGTCTGGTGGATGTGATGACGGATATGCAATCCTATCTGTATGAGAAACGGGTGGCGATTGCGGGTGACCCGGATCAGGTGGTGCCTCTGGTGGAAATGCTGGTGACTTGTGGTGCGAAGCCGGTCTATGTCATCACTGGGGCGGAGTCTAAGTATTTCCGCGATCGCTGTGGGGAAATTCTCGGCGAGAGCGTTCCTGAGGCGGTGATTCGCGACAATGAGGACTTGTTCTATCTGCACCAGTTGCTGAAACAAGAGCCGGTGGATCTGCTTATCAGCAATGTTTACGGCAAGTATATTGCTCGGGCCGAAGATGTCCCCTTTGTCCGCTACGGTTGGCCCATCCTCGACCGTGTGGGACATAGCTACTTCCCCACCCTGGGCTACGGCGGCAGTTTACATCTGCTCTGCACCATCATCAACACCCTGCTCGATCGCAAGGATCGTGATGATCCCGATGAAAGCTTTGAGTTGGTTCTCTAAGCCAATCTCTGCGGGGGACGGCGTTGGCCGCTTCCCCCTAAATCCCCTCTAAATCCCCCCTGAAATTCTCGAGAAACATCATGCAAACTCCAAAACATCATTTATTTGTCTGTGCTGGCTTCCGCACCCGTGGCGATGCTCAAGGTGCTTGTAACAAAAAAGGCGGTTTGAGTCTTGTCCAGTACCTGGAAAATGAACTGGTCGATCGCGATTTAGAAGATGTGGTCGTTTCGACAACGGGCTGTCTCAAGATGTGCGATCGCGGTCCCGTCCTCATGGTCTATCCCCAGGGCGACTGGTACGGCAACGTCGATGAAGATGCCCTCGATGAGATTCTCGATGCCCTCGAAGAAGGCGAAACCGCTGACGAGTATCTACTTACGAAGTAGCTCCTTCCAATTGTACAGGTCAACCAGGTCTTGGCTAACCTAACTCGCCAGTCACGGTTGACCATTCAGACTAAACTGACACCATGGAACCGACTCTTCTCAAAGGTCGTGAAACGCAAATTTACCGTAAAGGCAAAGAACCGTTTGCGATCGAATGCGACAAACAAAGCCTCGCCGGTGCAGTCAGCCAACGGGCCTGTGTCTTCTGCGGTTCACGGGTTGTCCTCTACCCCATCGCCGATGCCTTGCACCTGGTTCATGGTCCCGTCGGCTGTGCCGTCTATACTTGGGACATTCGCGGTGCTTTATCCTCGGGGCCTGAACTGCACCGCCTCAGTTTCTCCACCGATTTACAAGAACGAGATGTCATTTTTGGCGGTGAAGAGAAACTTAAAAACGCCCTGCTCGAACTGATTGAACGCTATCAACCCAATGCTGCGTTCGTCTATTCTACCTGTATTGTCGGCATTATTGGCGACAACTTAGACGCTATCTGTAAACAAGTCGAAGCCATAACGGGTATCCCTGTGATTCCTGTGCAATCAGAAGGCTTCAAGGGCAACAAACGGGCGGGTTACAATGCTGCCTGTCGGGCAATGTTCCGCCTCGTGGGAACTGGTGATACAGCGGATATTTCCCCCTATAGTATTAACATTCTCGGAGACTTCAATCTCGCTGGTGAAATCTGGATTATCCGTCAATATTTTGAGAAGATGGGAGTTCAGGTTGTCGCTAACATTACGGGCGATGGTCGTGTGGCCGATATCTCGCGATCGCACGGTGCAGCCCTGAATGTGGTTCAATGTTCCGGGGCCACCTTAGATTTAGCTAAAATGATGCAAGACACCTATGGCGTTCCCTTTGAACGGGTTTCCTATTTTGGTGTCGAAGACATGGCGGAAGCCTTGTATAAAGTCGCCCGCTTCTTCAAGGAGGAACCCGAAATCCTCAAACGAGCCCAGCTTGTTGTCCGGGAGGAACTCTCAATTCTCTATCCCAAACTGTTGGAATACCGGAAAGACTTAGAAGGTAAAAAAGCCGCGATTTACGTCGGTGGCTCGTTCAAAGCCTTCTCCTTGGTCAAAGCCTTCCGTCTGTTAGGGATGGATGTGGTAATGGTCGGGTCACAAACGGGGACGAAAGAGGATTATCAGGAACTGCAAGAAATCACCGACGAAGGTACGATTATTGTTGATGATTCTAACCCCTTAGAACTGTCGGCGTTTCTGCAAGAAAAGGATGTGGATATTTTCGTCGGTGGCGTCAAAGAACGTCCCATTGCCTACAAATTAGGTTTAGGATTTTGCGACCACAATCACGAACGCAAGGAAGCGTTAGAAGGCTTTGAAGGAATGTTGAATTTCGCCCGCGAAGTTCACAGCACTGTGATGAGTCCCGTCTGGCAATTCATGCCCCGCCGAACTGGTAAATAGGTAGGTTCCAACGGCGAGCGGTGCGTTCTGGCAAGTTCCAATTGAACGCCCAAAGTTGATAACAGTTGCAAGCCGGAACACACCCTACCCCTATTGCCTAGGCGACCACAAGAGGGCGACCACAAGGGTACGCCCC
>CAZXWM010000117.1:0-7585 GCA_964644215.1 uncultured Phormidium sp. | reverse complement strand
TTTCTATTGCCTCTTGCCTTTTGCCTTTTGCCTTCTCTAAAACCATGAAACACACCGCAAAGCTCAAAACCGGCCATCCTTATATTTCTACCACCAATGCCTGCAAACTTTGTAAACCTCTCGGGGCTTGCATTGCCTTTCGGGGTATTGAAGGAACCATGCCATTTCTCCATGGTTCTCAGGGTTGCGCGACCTATATGCGTCGCTATATTATCAGTCATTTCCGCGAACCCATCGATATCGCCTCTTCGTCTCTGAGTGAGAAACACGCCGTCTATGGAGGGGGGTCGAACCTGAAACTGGGGTTAAACAACTCCATTGATAAATACACTCCGAGCGCCGTTGGCGTGGCGACGACCTGTTTAACAGAAACCATCGGCGATGATGTGACGATGTTGTTGCGGGAATGGCGCGTCGATGCGGATGCTGAATGTCCCAATCCTGAGATTCCCGTTGTTAATGTCTCCACCGCCAGCTATTCAGGAACCCATATGGAGGGGTTTCATGCGGTGGTGCGGGAAACCATCGCCCAAGTTGCCCTAACGGATGTTCCCATTCCTGCATCTCGGGCTGAAGACGTCAAAATTGGCACTAAACCCCTAAACCTGATGCCAGGATTTGTCTCGACAGCGGATTTACGCCATCTGCGAGATATCTGTGAAGATTTTGGCTTAGAACCGACGATTCTGCCGGACTATTCCGACACCCTCGATGCCCCGGTGATGGCGGAATACGAGAAACTGACTTCTGGAGGAACCTCCCTCCAATCGGTTCGCCAGATGCCCCAGGCGATCGCCTCGATTGAGTTTGGGCGGGTTCTGTCAGCCTGTGGCCATACTGGGGGCGAACTGTTACAGGACAAAGCCGAGGTTCCCCTCTATGCCATGGGAGTGCCGATTGGGGTGCGCGAGAGCGATCGCTTCTTTAACACCCTTTCCCGGCTGAGCGATCGCCCGATTCCCCGTCGTCATGACCTAGAACGGGGTCGCCTCCTCGATGCCTATGCCGATGGCCATAAGTATGTCTTTGGCAAACGGGCAATTGTCTACGGCGAAGAAGACCTGGTAGTGGGCTTAACGGCTTTTCTCTCAGAAATTGGCATACAGCCCGTTCTCTGCGCCTCTGGGGGGTCTAGTGGCTATCTCAAAGATGCGATCGCCGCCGTCACCGACGGACTGCTACGAGAAGCCCCCCAAGTCCGAGATGACGTGGACTTCTTCGACATTGCCCAAGATGCCCTAACGCTCAAACCGGACTTTCTCATCGGCAACAGCAAGGGCTACAGCTTCGCCCGCGAACAAGAGATTCCCCTGATTCGCGTCGGCTTCCCCATCCACGATCGCATGGGCGGACAACGCATCCTCCACCTCGGCTATCGGGGCAGCCAAAACCTCTTTGATTTAACGGTAAACGCCATCATCGCCAAAAAACAACGGGACTCCCCCGTCGGCTACGGCTATATCTAAGCCACAAGGGAGGGCGACCACAAGGGCACGCCCCTACGGGATTCCCCCCTCTTGCCTCTTGCCTCTTGCCTCTTGCCTCTTGCCTTTTACCTTATTCCTATGACTACTCTAAACCCCACCAAAACCCCCTTAAACCTCGACCAACATCCCTGTTTCAACCCCAAAATCAAAGGGAAATTTGGGAGAGTCCACCTTCCCGTTGCCCCCAAATGCAACGTGCAATGCAACTTCTGCAATCGTAAATATGATTGCGTCAACGAAAGCCGTCCCGGTGTCACCAGTGGTGTTCTCGAACCCCATCAAGCTGCCGAGTACATGGCGCAGATTTTGGAGAAAGAACCGCGCATCACCGTCGCCGGAATTGCTGGGCCAGGTGATCCCTTTGCCAACGCCTGGGAAACCCTCGAAACCATGCGCCTGTTGCGGGAACGCTTCCCTGACTTAATTCTCTGTCTCGCCACCAATGGAATGGGATTAAAGCCCGAATATGTCGAAGAAATCGCCCGCATTGGGGTGTCTCATGTGACCGTGACTGTGAATGCGATCGATCCTGACATTGGTGCCAAAGTCTATCGCTGGTTCCGCGATGGAAACCTCGTGTTGCGGGGACGACAGGGGGCTGAACGCCTATTGAGTCGTCAGATGGAGGCCATTCGGGCCTTGAAAGCCGCTGACGTGGTGGTGAAAGTCAACACCGTGGTGATTCCTGGAGTGAATGACCATCATGCGATCGAAATTGCCGAAACCGTCGCCGCCATGGGCGTGGATTTATTCAACGCCATGCCCATGTATCCCACCCCAGATACTCCTTTCGGCGTGTTACCTGAACCCTCTCCCAAAGAAATGGGAGTCTTGCGCCGTAAGGCTGGGGAGTTCATCACCCCCATGACGCACTGTACCCGTTGCCGCGCCGATGCTGTCGGGTTACTGGGTGAAGACCGTTCCGAGGAATTCCGAGGCTGTCTCACCGACTGTTCAACTCTACCCCGCAAGCCGGAAGCCGAACGTCCCTACGTTGCCGTTGCCACCTTTGAAGGGGTGTTAGTCAACGAACATCTCGGCGACGCCGTGCGGTTACAGATTTGGCAACAAACCCCAGATGGCTTCGCCCTCCTCGAAGAACGCCCCACCCCAGAATCCGGCATGGGGCCACGGCGTTGGAAACAACTTGCCAGCCAACTCCAAGATTGTCGCGCCCTCCTCGTCAGTGGGATTGGCGAATCGCCCCGGCAAATTCTACGAGAGTCAGGACTCTTGATTGTGGAGATGACCGGGTTTATGGAAGCGGGGTTACAAACCCTTTACAACGGCGGCGATGTCAGCAGTTTACGGGGTCGTAACCGTTCCGTTGGCGAGAAAGTTTGTAAAGGAACTGGAAGCGGCTGCGGTTAAAAGGGTTCCTTTTTTGAGTTCGTTCGTCTCTTGAAGCCTTACTCCATCCCGGAGTGGGGCTTTTTTTTGTGAGACTATTCTCGCTGGCTATAATGGGGGTATGAGTTCATGGCAACGGCAATGATTGCATCTTCCGACTTCCCCCTCACTCCAGAAGAGTATTTGCAGCTTGAATCCACCAGTCAGATTAAACATGAATATCTCAATGGTGATGTCTATGCTATGGCCGGCGCGAGCGATGGTCATGTCACTGTTGCTGGAAACTTATTTGCCCTACTCCGTAGCCATGTACGAGGACGTGGCTGTCGGGTGTATATGTCAGACATGAAAGTGCGGGTGGCACAGCGTAATAGTTTCTTCTACCCTGATGTGTTTGTGACTTGTGAACCTCGGGATAGTCAAACAACTCACTACAAACGGTTTCCCACGTTAATTGTTGAGGTACTCTCTCCCTCGACGGAAGCGTTCGATCGCGGTGAAAAGTTTGCCGCGTATCAAAGTTTAGATAGCTTGCAAGAATATGTGTTAATCAATACGCATAAAGAACGAGTGGAGACCTTTCGGCGGTACGAGGATGGGGTGTGGATGTTGCAAAGTTACACCCCAATGGATGGGATGTTTGAGTTGAAAAGTCTTCAGTTTCAGGGAAGTTTTGAGGCGTTGTATGAGGATGTGGTTTTTGATGCGGACTCATCGGCTCCGATTTGATAGGATATAGGAGTTGACCTCGGAGGTCAGGGCGATCGCAAGGGTTAGCTCTTAGGATAATCTGGTAGATGTCCCTCTTATCGCAGTGCTTGCCATAAGGTTTAGATTACTCAAACAATCCGGTTATGACTAAAACCTTGAATTTTCCCCTAATCTCTTGGCTTCAGTCTATCACCCTAGTTCCTATAGAGTTAGGAACTCGCAAACTCCTTATCAGACTCATTAACCTATATCAAACCCACATTTCACCCCGAAAGGGCTACTCCTGTGCTTATCGAATTTTGCACCAGGATGAGTCCTGCTCTTGTTATGTTAAAAACAGCCTCTTGGAGACGGACTTGATGACCGCCATTTCTCGTTCAAGACGGCGATTTCGGGATTGTCATGAGGCAGCCAAGATTTTACAAAATATAAACAATACGTGCCAAGATGCACAGCCAATACTCTCCGTCCAGTATAGTCAAAAACCGTTCAAACACTATCCTCGCCGAACGTTTCTATCTTATAGTATCTCTGGATTTTTGGTTTCATTTTGCTCAGATGAAGATAACCAGGCACAATGCTGTAGTTTTTGTTCCCGATCTATTTGTGGATTGGTATTTTCCCCGAGTCAGGAAGATCCAGATATCGAAGAACAGGATTGTGATGTAGAGACGGAAGAAGACTGTGTGGAGGAGGAGATTGAGGAGGTTGAGGAGCGTTGATTTCGGTTCTTCTGACTTTTTTGGCTGACTACCTCATCCTGAAATCTTCAAACCTTGTTGAACAATTTTTTGATTGATTCCTTGAAGCAGAGTTTGACCAATCCTTTGCCGAATATGTGTTAGTCAATACCCATAAAGAACGAGTGGAGACCTTGCGGCGGGGCGAAGATGGGGTGTGGATGTTGCAAAGTTACACCCCAATGGATGGGATATTTGAGTTAAAAAGTCTTCAGTTTCAGGGAAGTTTTGAGGCGTTGTATGAGGATGTGGTTTTGGAGGACGAAACAGCAAGTCCTGAGGATTCTGTTGGTTAGAATCGCTCAACCGATAACTCAAACCCTGGTAGGACATCTTCGCCACTGAGTTGGCTGGGAAGGGAGCGAATTTCTGAGGGTTGACCGAGGCGATATATTTCTATTTGTTGGTCTTGGGGGTTGAAAAGCCAGCCTAGGCGTACTCCTGCATCCAGGTATTCTTGCATTTTATCCTGGAGCATGGTCAGGCGATCGCTCGGCGATCGCAGTTCCATGACAAAATCAGGGGCAATGGGAGCAAATTTCCGCCGTTGTTCTGGGGTCAGTTGTTGCCAACGGGATAACTCAATCCAAGCCGCATCGGGAGAACGCCATCCTCCATTGGGAAGCCGAAATAGGGTTGAGGAACTAAACACTTTGCCGAGTTGAGTTTGCCGGTTCCAAATCCCCAGGTCAATGCCAAATTCTAGCTCCCGATTACCACTTTCTCCACCAATGGGGGGCATAATAATTAACGTTCCTGTGGCACTTTGTTCAATAATGAGATCCGGGTTATTGAAACAGAGTTGTTCAAACTGGTCATCACTTAGATGAAGTTGCTTAAGGTCAAGGGTGAGAGGCGAAATCAGGGCTGTCATGGGGTTAGCTCCTGGGGTAAGAGCAGGGGAGGACGTTGGGCTTGTTTCTAATATATTGTTAAGAAACCTGGAATAGCTATCAAATTGATGTTGGGCAACCGAGGGATTTGCTAGGATGAACGGGTTGACCTAGGGGGTAGAACCATGTCTGAGAATGTGACTCAACCTCAGGGGTTTGAGCCGGGGGTGGACTGGACTCCACCGATGCCACCGACGGACTTAATCTTTGACGACGGAGAACCCTTGGAAACTCATCGCCATCGCATTGCTATGAATGTCCTCATTGCCTCGGCTCATGGGGCGTTGACGGGGCGGGAAGACTATTTTACAGGGGGCAATATGTTCGTGTATTTCAGTAGCGAACAAGCCCGAAATCGGGACTTTCGGGGGCCTGATTTTTTTGTGGTGTTGGATGTGGACTCCAACCGGGAGCGTCAGGGTTGGGTGGTTTGGGAGGAGGGAGGCCGTTATCCTGATGTGATTGTGGAGTTGACGTCTGGGTCAACGGCGCGGGAGGATTATGGGCGCAAGAAGGAGATTTATGAGCGGGTATTTCGGACTCGGGACTATTTTGTCTATCATCCCTTTGATTCGCAGTCGTTGCAGGGTTGGCATTTGGGGGGACGGGGGTATGAGGAAGTCCCCAGGGGCGATCGCGGTTGGTTGTGGTGTGATACGCTCGGGGTTTGGTTGGGGGTTGAGGAGGGGACGGTGCAACGGGAGACGGCTCCCTGGTTACGGTTTTTTAGACCCGATGGGAGTCTGATTTTGTTGCCGGAGGAGGAGGCGCAGCGGGAACATCAACGGGCGGAGGCGGAACGACGGCGGGCGGAGATGGAACGACAGCGGGCTGAGATGGAACGACAGCGGGCTGAGGCGGCGTTGGCGGAGGTGGAACGCTTGAAAGCCCAACTGGGGCAAGACCAGAGCGAGGGATAATCCCATGTTTTAGGGAAAATCCTTTAGATAATTCGACCTAACCGCTCTCGAAGTTCCGCCGCAGCTTCGCTGAGATGTTCGGGAGTATGACCGGTTGTTTCAATCGAGACGGCCATATGAGATTGATCGCTATCATACAGGTTCAACCAAAGAACATAACGACCATCTTCAGTTTTGTTGCGGGCAGATTTGAGACCATTGTGGGGAGCGCTGAAGGCATTTTTATCAAAGCGAACTAAATCGACCCAAGGCAATTCCTGAAGTAGTTTTTCAACTTTCTTCCAGCTTTTGGGGCGGTGATGCCCCTTTTTCTGGGTTTGTACTTGAATGACATCTGATCGCGATCGCCCGGATTGAGGTAGTTTAGCGCGGCGGGTGGTGGGTTGAGGTCGCCCCTGAGTATCGATGTAGGGTAAATACACAAGGGTTTGGTAGGATTCATGAACATAGCAAACGGGCACACCTAGGGCATTTCCAACTAAACCCATCACCATCGTTTGAGCCTTAAATCCCCCGGTAGCAGCTAATGTCACGAGTCCCGTTTCTTGAAATTGCCCAATACGGGTTCGCAAAAGTTGCGCCATGCGATCGAGAGCTGAACCATTGACATCCAGGTCATAGTTAATATCGGGGATTTTTTCTAAGCTGACCTTTGGATAGTCTAAAACTTGTTGAAAATAGGCTTGCAAAACTTCGGCACATTCTTGACCCGAGGGCGTATCTGAATGAAGCAGGAGAATCGAATCATTCTCCATTGGATCAAGCCGCCATAAGGTGTTGGTTTCAGCACTAATTGCCTCAAGTTCAGCAGTTTTCATCCAGCCTAGGGGAACATCTAAACTCTCGAATGCCCGTTGGCTATGGGGGACGAAATGCCCCGCCCAGGGTCGGCGTTTGTCTTCGGGTAGGGTGCGATCAGGATTAGTACGCAGGGAAGTGCCGACGGTCATGATAATAGTCTGCATGATGGTAACTCTCAATTACTGAGGATTTTCTGTGGGATCAATCGGGAAACTGTCAGGAGCGGGATCAGCTAAATCTGGAAGCGTCAGTTTCCGCCCAGGTTTATTATTACCTTCTCGTTCATTCTCAACAAACCACTTGAACGCTTGCCCTTGAGGAGTCGGTTCTGGAGTCACCCGTGGGTAACGAACCGCAGCATTATCGTCAAAGCCTTTCGCAGAACGGCCGAACGCGGCGATAAAGCGGACGGTCTCAAAGTCTCCGCCATAGGCAGCTTCCACCGCTTTCTGATAGGTTTTCACACATTGACTGACATGAATGGGTTTAACCACCACCTCATCGGGGAGTAAGGTTTGATAAAACTGCGACCAATCCTGACCGGGACGTAAATCCGTGTCGGACTCAACTAAATCCAAACGGACACTGCCGAAACCCAGGGGTTTTCCACCTCCTAAACGATGGAAATGAATATCGGGGAGGGTCAGCAGATATAACAACCCGCCGAGTTCCACCTCCGATAA
>CAZXWM010000116.1:0-10797 GCA_964644215.1 uncultured Phormidium sp. | reverse complement strand
GGTTTCTCATACCCTAATTGTCTTCAGACAACGTTGATAAATCTATTTTTTCATAGGCTTCAAACGGCTGATGAATCCAGGGATTATCCTCTAAATAACGAACATAATAATCCGGCGTAAATGTCGCACCAGCCTTACACCATAATACCGCCGTTCTCAGTTCTAAAATATGCTGACCATAATGCTCATACAGCCAAGCCAACACCGCTTTTAGGGAATCGCCAGAATCGACTAAATCATCAACAATCAGCAACCGTTGCCCTAACTCGGGAGTCGTCATAGATAAGGAACGAGAGACAATCACCTCCCCTTGTTCCCGTCCCTCAAGTCCTCCATAAGAGGCGGTAGATAAGACGGCGAGGGGACAGTTGAAGATACGAGACAGGGTATCTCCAACTCGTAATCCTCCTCGGGCCAAACAGATGATTTCATCAAAGTCCCATTGGGATTGATAAATTTGAACCGCCAGACGTTCAACGGTTCGATGATACTCTGACCAGGAGACATAGAGGTCTGGCATAATTGGATGGATAATGGCGAATTGATGGCTTTTTAATGAGTCCAGATGATAGCTAATTGGCAAGATGTTTTAGTTCGGGGTGTTGAGAATTTTGCGGTAGATGCGATCGCACCGGGCCGTTTCAACTCCTGTGGCGGGGAGATAGTGATGCCGTTCATAGAATTTGACGGCTTCCTTAAGAACCGTGGCGGTTTCGACCCAAATCGTCTGAAAGCCGCGTTGCTGAATTTCTGCCTCCAATTGTTGCAGCAGAAACGTCCCTAAACCACACCCTCGAACCGAGGGAACCAGATACATTTTACGCAATTCTACGGCGCGATCGCCCCGAGACACCGGATAAAATCCCGCCGTTCCCACTAGAGTTTCCCCCTGTTCAACCACCCAAAACCCGCCTCCAGTTTCGAGATAGAAGCGTTCGACTTCCACCACATCGCGATCGGCCCCCGTCGGTTCCCAACCGAGACCATATTCGAGGAGAATCGAGGCAATTAGGCGGCCCGCTGAGATGCGATCGCCCTTTTGCCAAGATCGGATTCTAAAGTCTAAATACTCTTCCTTAACCATCAGCCTCTTCTAATGCGAAACAAATTAACTGATGCACCAACTCAGGAAACGAGATCCCCGTCGCTTGCCACAATTGGGGATACATACTGGTGGCGGTAAAGCCGGGGAGGGTGTTGATCTCATTGAGGAAAATCTCCCCCGTCTCCTCTTGATAGAAGAAATCCACCCGAGATAAGCCAGACGCATCGACAGCCGTGAAGGCTTGGGCCGCTAACTCACGAATCTGTTGAGCAATTTTATCGGGGAGAGGAGCCGGAATCAATAAATCGGCCTGGCCCGCTGTATACTTGGTCTCATAGTCGTAGAAATCACTCTCGAAGCTGATCTCACCAATCACCGAGACGCGGGGGTTGTCGGTTCCGAGGACGGCACATTCGACTTCGCGAGCCTTGGGAACAGCGGCCTCGACGATGACGCGGCGATCGTAACTGGCCGCACTATCTAAGGCGGCTTCAAACTCACTGCGCGATCGCACCTTAGAAATTCCCACTGACGACCCTAAATTAGCCGGTTTGACAAAACAAGGATAGCCCAACACCGCATCAATCTCATCACAGAGTTTCGGAAACACACAGGGATTTGACCAAATCTCATGACGACGAATCTCCCGATAAGCTACTTGGGGAAGTCCCGCCTGTGCAAACGCCGACTTCATGGCCAGCTTATCCATTCCCACCGCCGAACCGAGAACCCCCGATCCCACAAAGGGAACCTGCATCAACTGTAATAAGCCTTGAATCGTCCCATCTTCGCCATTGGGACCATGGAGAATCGGAAACCACACCGTCATCTCAGCGGCTTCCGGGGGAAAGGACCAGAGATTGACGGTATCCCCATCTTGGGGACTCAGTGACTGTCCTGAGTCTAAAATCGTTTGGGCCACCTCGGGGCCGTGCCAAACTCCATCCTTACTGATATAAAAGGGATAGACTGCATAGCGGCTGGCATTGTCAGTGGAGAGGAGAGCGTTGGCGATCGCCCTAGCGGACGAAATCGACACCTCATGTTCCCCAGAACGTCCGCCAAATAGCAATCCCACCTGTTGTTTCGTCATAACCCTCAAAACCTCCACCATGAAAAGACATTGGCTCACCGCGATAATTGTACCGGCTGTTCTGGGACTTTGCTGGCTTCCGAGTCCTCCGTTGATGGCCAATCCTCCCTCATCTCCCTGTTCTAACGAGAACCCCGAACCTCCCTCCTCTGAACGTCGGGATGCGGTCATCCCCCGCCATGACCTACGTTTCGAGATTCCCCGCAACTATGAGATGATTTGGGACGATGACCCCCCCATGGCCGATACACTCCGCGTCTTGATTCGTAATCCGACCGATGTGGCCTTTCTCGACTGTGCTAGAGAACATGGTCCGATGGGTGCGGGCCATCAAGTCTCGGATATTATCGTCGAGATTAAACCGCGTCCAAGCCATGTGCAGCAGATTGAGGATATCTTGGACTCCGCCATCTCTCAAAACCGGGACTTCACCCGAAATACGATCGCCGGAGAAGAGGCCATCACTTGGATACAAGAGTTTCGCGCCAACTATATCACTTACAATGCAGCTCTGTTGCATCCCGATGGTGAGCATCTGATTCACATTTTTGTTGGCGATTCTGGAGGCGCGATCGCACCCCAGGAGGTGGACGTGCTAGAAATGGTCATCGACTCCTTCGCCTTCGGGAGAATCTCCTGGTGATGGAAATGCCCATGAGAAAGGCCCATGAGAAAGGCCGATGGGCGATCGCCAAATCTGTTATAACGAGAGTAGGTGGTTCAAGTAGGACAGAATGGCTCCCAACCCCAAGATTATGCAAGCGGTAGAAGGACTCGACTACCGCGTTACCGTCGGCGATGTCGCCAGTCAAGCCGGACTCGATGTTAACTTAGCGCAAAAAGGCCTGTTGGCTCTGGCCTCCGATGCTAACGCCCATTTACAAGTCGCCGAAACAGGCGATATTGTCTATGACTTCCCCCGCAATTTCCGCAACATCCTGCGGGGGAAGTTCTTACGACTGCGTCTAAAAACCTGGTGGGACAAAATCTGGAATGTTCTGTTTTACCTAATCCGGATTTCCTTCGGAACCTTGCTGATTGTCTCGATTATCCTCATTTTCGTGACCATCACCATCATTATTGTTGCCCTCAATTCTAGCCGTGACAATAATGGCGGTGGGGGCCGCAGTAGTAGCCGTAGCGGTGGCGGTGGGGGACTGTTCTTTATTCCCCGCTTCTGGATTGGGGATATATTCTGGTTTTATGATCCCAATCCTCGCCGCGCTCGTCAACGCAAGGCGAGGTCGGGCCAGGATAGTTCTGAGATGAACTTCCTAGAAGCGGTTTTCTCGTTTCTCTTCGGCGACGGAAATCCCAATGCTGATTTGGAGGAACGCCGCTGGAAAGATATCGCTCAGGTGATTCGTAATCATAATGGGGTAGTCGTTGCTGAACAAATTGCGCCCTATTTGGATGATTTAGGAAATCAATTTTCTCGGGAAACGGAAGACTACATGATTCCCGTGCTATCCAAGTTTGACGGCATTCCTGAAGTGAGTCCTGAAGGGAATTTAGTCTATCGCTTCCCTGAGTTACAAGTGACGGCAAAACAACAGCGCCGTAAACCCGTCGAAACCTACTTGGCGGAATCGCCCTGGACGTTTAGCCAAGCCAGTTCTGGACAGGTTTCGATGTCCATTGGTTTAGGGGCGGTGAATGTAATTGGTGGCGGTATTTTAGGGGTTTTGTTACAGAAGCCGGAAGTTCAAGAAATCGTCGCTGAATTGGGCGGTTTAGTGGGCTTTGTTGATTCGATTTACTGGCTGTTAATTGCTTACGGAATTGCCTTTTTAACACTTCCTTTAGTGCGCTATTTCTGGATTCAACGACGCAATCAGAAGGTGCAACGGCGCAATGCTGAACGTCAGGAACGGGCACTGGAGTTTGAACGCCTTGAACCCCAGTTGCGCCCTAAACTCGATTATGCTCGTCAGTTTGCCCAGCAAACAGCCATTGGTACGGACGACCTCGCCTATACCACAGAACGGGATATTGCGCAACAAGAATTTGAGCAATCGGATAAGATTGACCAGGAGTGGCGCGATCGCCTCGATTCGGGGTCTTAGCGTCGGGGGCTGTAGCCTGGAGATGTGGGGGAATCCCCACCGCTTCAGGCGATTTTTTTATGGCAAATTTAACTCAATAGGCATAAACTATAAATAAGTGCAACGATATTTGAAGATTTATTGATTTGCACGACGCAATCATAAGGATTCTATGACGACTAACTTACCGATTAACAACAACCCAGCCCCAGATATGTCTCGCCGTCAGTTACTCAACTTCCTGACAGGCGCAACAGTCGCCGCAGCCGTAGGCGGTGCAGCCTATCCGGCCCTGCGCTACTTCGTCCCGCCTCAAGAGGGTGACGGTAGCGGGGCGATTGTTGCCAAGGATAAATTGGGCCATCCCATCCCCGCCCAACAAATTCTCAGCCAACCTGCGGGAACCCGGGCCTTGATTGCTGGACTAGCTGGAGAACCCACCTATCTAACGGTGGAAGCCGACGGACAGCTTAACGCCATGGGTATTGTCGATAACTGTACCCACCTCGGCTGTACCTTCCCTTGGAATGCCAGCGCCGGCCAGTTTCAATGTCCCTGTCATGGCTCACGCTATGATGACCAGGGCAATGTGTTGCGCGGACCCGCCAATCGACCCTTGAAAATTGCTCATGTCGAGGTCAAGGGCGATCGCATCTGGTTATATCCCTGGACAGAAACCGATCCTCGCACCGGAGAACAGCCCTGGTGGGTCTAATTGGCAAATCAGTTGGGATAAATAAAGTGAGCCCAGAGGTCTCCATCGCGACCACATTTATCTAATAAGAAGCCATTGGGGTAAAACAATCGCGCCCCATAGGTATCGCGATAGCCCGTCAAAGCATTGCCCCAAGGGTCATTCACAATCAAGCCCGAGGGAGTATAGCCAATCGCTGTAACGACGTGACCCGTGGCGGTGAAATAGCCCGGCAACACCACCGGCCGACCTTCGGCAATCTCTTTATCAATCTCCGCCCAACGCCGCCGCGTGCCAAAGCTGGTGCGATAGCCATAGGCCTGAATCAACGCCGACAACGCCCCATGGTCGGTTTGGCCACCAATGCCATAGCGACGAACCAGCCATTGAAATAACTCATCGGCCAATAAACGACTCACCGTTGGTCGTAAGCCGTAATAGTACAAGACCATGGCCGCCGAAGTGGGGTTACAGGTAGCCCAGGAATAGCTAGGATTATCCCGTTGCGAAAAATAGGGAACATTCAATTCCTTGCGACTTGGGAGTGAGGGCTGGGCCGGCTGAGGGGCGGGGGCTGGTGACGCCGGTGGGGACAACTCAACCCCATCGGCCCCGCGTCGTACCCAAACGTGATCGGCGAACAGATAGCCAGTGTTACCATAGCCTGGCAATTCTTCGGTGAGGGCAACCCGCACATGGTTCGTCTCGGGGTCGGTGGTGTAACTCTTGACGCCATAGACGCGGCCTAAGGGCAGGGTCTTCCGGTCATCACCAGTAAGTTCGCCACTGGGAACGGGACGACGTTTAAGAACCGTTTGCTGACGCATCGTCACCGTGAGGGCTTCCGGGTCGTAGGGGATAGACTGGCCATCACGAACCAGTTCCGCATGTTGCCAGTAGATATAGCCAATGTTGCCAAAACCGGGGATGGATTCGCTGAGGGTGACGCGGAAATGTCCGGCAATGGAAGCATAGCCGCGAATGGTAAAGGTTTGTCCTTTGAGTAATTGGGCTTTGACGTTGGCGGGAAGGATATCTTGAGGGTCGGTGGAGGTTTTGATATAGGTGTTGCGGGTCACTAAGACCTGGGCCTGGGTCGGAATGTCGGGAAGATTGCTAACTTGAAAGACAAAGGGGCGATCGCCTTTGCGTAATTCCACATGGGGTTCGTAGAGATAGCCAAATTCACCGATGGGACTGAGGGGTTCCGTTAGACGAACTTGCAGATGGCCGTCAATATAAGCGTACTGCTCCACCTGCCGTTCTAATCCCTCTTGCAGTTGCAGTTTTTGACCATCGTCGAGAGTCGCACTATCAAGGGGGGCGACTTTGAACCAAGTTTTCTCCAGGATTTTCAGGGTTAAGGGGTCTCCGAGGGTTTCTGCGTCGCTGGTGACGGTGATATAGAGAATTTGGTCATGAACGGTGGCCCCGTTGGCATCGTTTCCCTGCAAGCGCAACCAACGCAAGCCCTCATCCTGAAAGCCATTCTCCAAGCGGACTCGCCAGGTTCCTTCATTGGCGTTCAGGGTGACGGGAAGGGAAAACTTATCTTCGGCAACTACAGAAATGGACGTGACTTGGTTGCGATCGAATTGACCGTTGAGGGTGGTAGCCTGTTGAACTAACACCTCTTGCGGACCGCGATAGTCAAGGGTTGGGGCAATCAAGAACGGTTGTCCGCCTTTTTTAAACTCCACAAAATCCGGGGACACATAACCACTGTGACCAAACCCCGGAAAATTCTCCGTTAGGGTGAGTTTGAGATAGCTGGCTTCCCATTCGTAACTTTTCACCCCATAGATCTCTGTAGGGGCGAGGGAGGTTTTGTCTGAGTCTGACAAGGTTGCAGCATCTGCGGGACGTTTGGTGAAGGAGGTGTTCCGCAAAATGGTCATTACCACCTGATTGGGGTCAAAGGCTAACCAGGTCGAGTCTTGGTTGATGCGGACATGAAGATTGTAGAGAAAACCGCTATTACCAAAGCCGGGAATCGTCATGTCCTCGACAAAGGTGACTCGGTAATGACCACTGACACAGGCGTAGCCGGTGAGGAAAAAGACTTGTCCTTTGAGGAGTTCGGCTTGCTGACTTCCTGAGAGAAGTGTGGAACTTTCAGGGATTTGCTTGATTTTGGTGTCATGAGTAACCCACAGCAGCAAGGTTCCGGGAGAGGGTTCAGGTAAACTGGCTTCACTGAAGTAGAAGGGTAAGCCACCCACCTCCAGTTTCGTGTGGGGTTCGTAGAGATAGCCAAACGTCCCAACGGGCGATCGCCGCGACTCCAATTCCACCCCGAGGTGATTCCCCTCTAGGGTATAGCGACGCAGCCGTAGAGTTTCCCCAGCTTCGAGGCGAATCTTTTGATGGTCAGCCAGTTGGTCACTTTGGCTGGGGGCGGCTTTGAACCAGGTGCGCTGTTTTAGGGTGAGTTTCAGGTCATCGGCTTCAATCAGGGGGTTTTGGCTGACAGTGACATAGAAGGTGCGATCGCCGACTACCTGGCCATCGCTATTGGTTCCCTTGAGACGAAACCAACGAATCCCAGCTTGATTAAAACCATTATCCAGTTGAACCCGCCACAGTCCCTCACTGGCGTTGACCGTCACCGGGACAGGGAAGCGATCCTCCGCCATCACAGAGACTTTGGCAATCTGTTGTGGATCATAAGTCCCCTCCAACACCGTTGGCGTATTGATGAGGACTTGTTGGGGAGTGAGATAGGTTAAAACACCCATAGGAAAGGGGAAGAATCAAAGGCTTGCTACATTCTAACCTCCGAGTCTTCCCCTTTCGTGTAAATCTGATCTTGCGCCGGTTAATCCGTCAACAGAGACCCCTAGGAGACGCTGCTGAGAATGTCTTTAGCGTGGTTGGCAGTATCGACTTTATCGAAGACTTGGACAATCTTGCCTTCCCCGTCGATGATGTAGGTGACGCGCTTGGAGTAGCCGCCGCCTTCGACATCATAGGCGCGAGTCACCGTTCCATCAGCATCAGCCACCAGTTGGAAGGGTAGGCCATACTTCTCGGTGAACTGCTGGTGAGAGGCTTCGTCATCCATGCTCACCCCTAAGACCACCATATCTTTGCCTTGTAGTTCAGAGTAGGCATCGCGGAACCCTTGGGCTTCTTTGGTGCAACCGGGGGTGTCGTCTTTGGGATAGAAGTACAGCACCACGGTTTTACCTTTGAACTGAGACAGGCTAATGGTGTCTCCCTTGGTGTCCTTGGCGGTGAAGTCGGGGGCAGTGGAGCCAACAGCGAGAGTCATATCGAGATCTCCTTACATTTCTTCATATATCTGTGGGTATCCTAACATTGTTGACCCGTCGGGGAACAAGGGGGGAAAACCCGATCAGGGGTCAACAATTTCAATCATGGTCGATAAGGCGGCCATCTGATTCACATTCACGGCATTGCGGGTGGTTCGAACCTCAATATCTCCTCGGGTCTGGCGATCGATATCCCCAAGCAACGTCTCCACCACATTCAGAGAGTCCTCATCCCCCAAGGAGAGAGGAGCGCGGCGGGCAATACCCGTATCAGCCGCGATGCGGGCAATGACGCGCAGGGCCTCCCGTAGGGGGCGCGTACTGGCAATGGTCAGGATTTCCACATAGCCACGGCCGGTTAAACAGAGGTGAAATTCATCACTGGGATCGCGGCAATAGTCCCGTTGGGGATTGCGGTTTCCTTCATGCTCGGGAGCGGTTAAGGATTGACCTGAGACCAGGCGAGCCGCTTCTTCTGGGGCATCCCAATCGTTGGGATAGAGAACCGTAATGCGACCACTACTGCCAATGGCCAGGAGGCTGACATAGAGATCGCGATCTTCGTGATTGGTCACCTGAATCAGCACTTCTGACCCGGAGGGGAGGCTATTGAGGTCATGCTCTTGGTGTTGAACCACTAAATCGCGACTGCTGCGCGTCCCGCCACGGGCTAGGGTTTGATTGCTTTGGGCGACTTCGACTTGAACCTCTAAGTTGAGGTTGGAGGTGTCACTGTTGAGGACTGAGCCGAGAATCTGTCCCGCCAGGAGCAGTTGAAAGCGGGGAACGAGACGGTTCGCGGCGGCGGCGATGGATTCGTTGGGCTGGCCGAAGCTTTGGGGAATGGGAATCAGTCCTCGGGTAAATAGTCCAATGCTTTGAAGTGCTGCGATGTCTTGTGAGCCTTGTTCAAATGCGGCCGCTTGGGCGATGCGAGTCATGCGGCCGATGAGAAAGTGGGGGGTTTCGCCGCTGTCGAGGGGAACGGGGTCAACCTGTCGAATCTGCTGGAGGAGCGATCGCATTTCATCGAGGTCATCTTCTAAGGAGGGGTCGAGGCCCAGACGCAGACTCAAATTTGGGGGAACCCCTCGCACCCGTTCTCGCAGCAGTAGTCCCGTCTGAGGGAGCGATCGCGAAGCGTCTTGGAACGAGAATCGCGCCTCACCCTGCACAACACCATAGCCCCGCAACCCCTCCCGTCGCGTCTGTTCAATTTGCGCTAGTTCCTGCCCTTGAGCGTCAATGGCCGCAAACACCGCCCCTTCTTCAAAGGCTTCTAAACTCTGAGAGGACACCCCCCCCAGCCAGAAACTGATTTCACCATTCTCCTCTGCCAAGACAACAGCTTCCGCTGGTGGGGTTGGCGGGGTGAGGAAATAGAGCGGTTGTTGGTCATGATTACTCCCCGGTGCAACAGCAAACACGGGGGCCTGCTGAATCCCGGAACTATTGGCCACATCCCGCGCACTCCGAGATAAATCCACAAACACCCGTTGTAGGGGCAAACTTCCCGGCTGTTGCCACAAATAGCGAGTCACGCCGTAGGTAAAGGCCCCGGCGAAGAAGCGACCCGCACCACGGCCAAAGGAGGCATCTGCCGCCAGTTGATTGGCTTGAGCCGAGCCAATAGCCACCCCTTTAGCAATACCTTGAGTCCGTCGCCGTTTCAACTCCGCCGGGGACAAGTCAAGACGACTCATCCAGGTTTCTTGGGTCATCAATTCTTGCTCACTGGGGTCAGGATAGCCCTCACCGAAGCGAGATTCAATGGCTCGGAAGCGGATATCCCCTCGGGTTCCGCCCCCGGAATGGCAACTATCGAGCATCACCGTCACTTGGTCAGTCTTCAGGGCTGACATGAGCAGAAATAGGGTTTTGCCCATAATGTCATTGACCTCAGTAGCCTGGAGATTGAGGCGACCATCATAGGGAACCATGGTTCCGTTATAGCCCTGAACCCCCTGATAGCGAGGGTCTGGGGGCAGAGGAATCGGGTCAGGGTCACGGACCAAGGCCCCATGACCCGAGAAGTGAAACACCACGATATCGCCCGGTTGGGCCTGGTCAATCAGGTGCGACTCAAAGGCTGTTAAGAGATTCTCTCGGGTGGCGTTTTCATCCGTGAGGGTGAGAATATCCTGGGGATTAAAGCCAAAGCGATGCACCAGTAACTGCTGCTGCATCTGCGCATCGGTAACACAGCCTCGTAGGGGAGCAATGCCCAGGGGATAGCGGTTGATGCCTACCAATAGGGCTAACTTGCGGGGTGTGGGTTGAGCGAGGAGATGGCCGAGGCGATCGCCTTGACGAGCGATATCCCACTGACTGAGGGCGATCGCCCCCAACGCCCCACCAGCCCCTTGAAGAAAATAACGACGTTTCATGATTGACCCCTCCAATACCCGTGAACGGCGATCGTTTTTGAAATCAAACCCCTTACCGTCGGGGCGAAAAATTTTTCACCCCGACAATCTTGTATCCCCTGCAACTCCCCAAAGGTGCTGATAAAACCACCCCTCAATCCATCGCCGTCCATTGCCCCGAAAACAGAAACGACGCCCAATAATAGGGATGCGTCCCCCGTTCGAGCCAGTCCAACTGCACCTCCCGCAACGCCTCACTCCGTCCCTCCCCGGCCAACA
>CAZXWM010000115.1:4392-10885 GCA_964644215.1 uncultured Phormidium sp. | reverse complement strand
GCGGAGCGGATAACCGCTGAAAGCATCTAAGTGGGAAGCCCACCTCAAGATGAGTTCTCTGTTGGGGTTAACCCAGTAAGGTCACGGAAAGAACATCCGTTAATAGGCGCTAGGTGGAAGTTCAGTAATGGATGAAGCCAAGGCGTACTAACAGACCGAGCGCTTGACCTCTTTTGAGTTTCATTTCCCTGATTGGGTTGACTGTGCAGTCTTCAAGGCTTCTGTTCTTTCCTGGTGCTTCTAGCGAAGTGGCCCCACTCCGATCCCTTCCCGAACTCGGCTGTGAAACGCTTCTGCGGCGAAAATACTTGGGGGGTTGCCCCCTGGGAAGATAGCTCAGTGCCAGGTTAATATTTGCCAAAAAGACTCCCTGAAAATGGGGGTCTTTTTGGGTTTTAGGGGGGGGATAACGTAGAGGGGATATATCCTCCCTACGTTACTTGGGTTAGTCTAGTTGGCGGCCGGTGAGTTCGACGAAGATATCTTCTAGGTTTGATTCACGAGCCATCATGCCGGTGCGATCGCCCTGCTGGTTAATATAGTGATTGGCTTTTTCCAGATTTGGGAAAAACTGGCTCTGCAATCCCTCGGGGGTATGCTTCACCACTACCCCTTCGCCATGGTTACGCCGTAACTCGTCGAGGGTTCCGAGTTCGATGAGTTGACCGCTGTCGAGAATGCCGATGCGATCGCAGAGATATTCCACTTCCTCCATATAATGGGTGGTCAAGAGCATGGTCATCCCCTGCTCCTTGAGATCTAAGAGAATTTCCCAGAGACGGCGGCGGGTTTGCGGATCTAAGCCCACCGTGGGTTCGTCGAGAAATAGAATTTCGGGCTGATGTAGGAGCGATCGCGCAATCTGTAGCCGCCGCTTCATCCCCCCAGAAAGGGTCTTCACAAGGGCATCACGGCGATTCGTTAGCCCTACATACTCCAACCACCGGTCAATCCGTTCCTGACGCTCTCCAGCCGGGATATGATGCAAGCGTCCGTGGTACTCCATATTCTCCCAAACCGTCAGATCAAGATCCACACTAACTTGCTGAAGAACAACCCCAATCGAGTCTTTAGCCAGACGAGCCTGGTGAACCACATCATAGCCGGCCACCTCAATGGTGCCTGACGTCGGCTTTGTCAGGGTGGTTAGCATTCGTACCGTCGTCGATTTGCCGGCTCCGTTGGGGCCAAGAAAGCCAAATAATTCTCCTTTGGCAATATCAAACGAGAGATTGTTGACCACTCCAAGATCGCCATAGACCTTGGAGACATTTTGCACAGATACAGCAGGATTCATAGATTCCTCAAGGGTTAGCGATCGCACTCAGTCAGACGAGGGAGGCAGACATCTACCCTCAGATAGATGCGCACTCTCGGCATATTTCTTACCATAAATATATGGCTTCTACAATACTTTTTAAGGTTTGTTGACAAATCACAAGAAATTCAACTTGACAATTTATTCACAAAAGTTTATAATAGACATGAAGGGATAATCAGCACAAATGTAATCCTTTACTATTTAAAATTCCATTTTTTTGAAGTTAGCTGAAGGGGAAACTAAATTGACTGCTAGCACTGCCACTCAACTCCAGACATCCGTCGTCAATCCAAGCGAAGACAACCCGGCAAACATTGCTCGGGCTCGTTCTACCGGCTATTCCAAGACGGTGTCCGACGATGCTGTGGGAGCATTTTTTAAGGAAATGTCTCGCTATCCGCTGTTGAACCGAGAAGAAGAAATTCACCTAGCTCGGCAAGTTCAGGATTGGGTTGTGATTCGAGAAAAACAAGCAGAACTCGCGGAATCGTTAGGTCGAGAACCCGAGCGTTCTGAGGTGGCTGAAGCTCTCGGCTTGACTCAAAAAGCATTGCAGCGGCAAATTCATCGAGGTCGCACAGCCCAGAAAAAGATGATTCGCTCGAACCTGCGTCTTGTGGTCTCGATCGCCAAACGCTACCTTAACCGAGGGGTGCCCTTTCTGGACTTAATCCAAGAAGGTGCCTTAGGTCTTAGCCGCGCCACCGAGAAGTTTGACCCCGAGAAGGGCTACAAATTCTCCACCTACGCTTACTGGTGGATTCGTCAGGGGATTACCCGCACCATTGCCAACGATGGACGCACCATCCGCCTTCCCATCCATATCGTTGAGAAACTCAACAAACTCAAGAAGACCTATCGGAAGCTCGGACAGGATCTCAATCGCCAGCCGAGTGAAGAGGAACTGGCCGAAGCCTTAGACATGTCCCTGAAGCAATTGCGACAATTGCAACGGGTGAGTCAACGCTCGCTGTCTCTTAACCATTACGTCGGGGATGAAGACAACACCGAAGTCTTAGATCTGCTCGAAGACACGGATAGTCCCTCGCCGGACTCTCAGGTGAGCGAAGATATGATGTGCCAAGGGGTGCGGCAGGTTCTCGACGAGGCTCTTACCCAGCGTGAAAGTGAGATTCTGGCTCTACGCTATGGGTTAAACGGAGAGAAACGCAAAACTCTACAAGAAATCAGTAACCTGTTTAACTTGTCCCGAGAGCGAGTCCGACAAATCCAAACCACCGCTATGCGAAAACTACGCCGTCCTCAAATTTCCCGTCGCCTGCGGGGCTGGTTACATTAGTTTCCCAAGCGCCTGCTATACTCCGACCAACCTGTGACTCCATAAAGCACGGGTTGGTTTCCCGTTCTTATAAGTGTAATGTTTAGCATCCGTTTGGCGATCCCTGAAGACACCGAGGCGATCTTTAGCTTAATCCAAGGGCTGGCCGCCTTTGAGGAACTCGAAGAGCAGGTGACAGGAACCTCTGAGCAGCTTCATGAGCATTTGTTTGGGAATCTCCCCCACGCAGAGGTCTTTGTGGCCCAACACCAAGACACAATCGTTGGCTATAGCCTGTTCTTCACCACATATTCGAGCTTCCGAAGCCAACCCGGACTCTACCTCGAAGATGTGTTTGTCCAGCCCGACTATCGCCGTCAAGGGATTGGAACCGCCCTGATCGCTCAGGTTGCCCAAGAGGCTGAACAACGGGGCTACGGACGCTTAGAGTGGTCTGTCCTAGATGGGAATCACCCGGCCATTTCCCTATATGAGCAGCTTGGTGCAACCGTTCTACCGGACTGGCGCATTTGCCGGGTGAGCGATCGCCCCCTAAAGAAACTGGCTCAACAGGTCGCAAAATCCCAGAATTGAGCCACTGACCCGTTAAGATAGACGTGAACTGTCGCGTTCCGCTTTAGCCGTCTTATGACCGATTCGACATTGCCATCAGAACAGGATAAACAGCAGGTGGAAGTTTCCATCCAGCTTGATTCTGAACTCGTTGCTCAAATCCAACATCTTTCGAGTGATCCGAGTAAAATTATCGAAACAGCGATTCGACAGTGGCTGCGTGGTGAAACAACCCGTGATGACGACCTTAGCCGCCGCTTAGAACGCAATCCCCCAGTCCCCCCTCGTGGCGAATGGAACGATTAGCCGAAATCGCCCAAGTTGGGAGATAAGATAGCGGCTCAACTCCCTAATGCTGTTCCCTAATCGACGGGTTAGACAGACGGCGGGGTAACGAGCCATTCGGGGCATCCTGCAAACCGTTCCTCCTGATAAGTTCCATGACTTTGACTCAGACGTTCCATCTTCCACCTGGGGTTCTCAGACCACCTGATCTCGAAGTTGGAGACGACGGGAGGCTGTTTCTGCGCTCTCTAGGAGTTGAGCTGAGCTATATTCAAGAGCGAACGGGGCGCTATCGTAGTTTTGTTTGGCGTAATGGGGCGAGCCAGTTTACCCCGAGTCATCAAGAGCAGGTCTTTCAGCCGGTAGATACAGTCGCCTATTTGACCCATATCTGTCGGATTTTGGATAACCGCAGCCCTGAATCTCTGCGTTGCTTTTTCAAAGTCGGGGTCGAGGTGCGGACATTTGAACTGTCCATTGCCCCCCTATCGACTCCCGACGGAGAGTCTGACTGTGTTTTAGTCGTCGGACGACAGGTTAGCCCCTTGACGGCCACGGTAGCCAGCCAAGACTCTCCCCTAGAAATCCCGGCGTCGGAATTTGCCAATCTGTCAGACTCTCCGTCGTTCTTAACTCAGGTCTCTTATCCGAAGTTGTTGACGCAGATTGCTCGACAGATTCGTCAAACGTTGGATTTAGAGATTATCTGGCAGCAAACCGCCCAAGGGTTCGGCTCTGCCATAAATGTGCGCCAATGTTATGTGTATAGTTATGAAGGCCATCAACGTCAGGTGAGACTGGTGGCCCAGTCTCCTCATGATGATCCCACGACGACCTCAATTGGTACGGAGCTGTTGCTCACAGAGGCTCCGGAACTGCAACAGGCCATAACCAGCCCTCACCCCACTCTGATCGAGTCATCGCCTGGGGAGGCGGGGGGGCGATCGCAGCTCATCGTGGCCACCCGTCATCAAGGCCAAGTCAATGGTCTGATTCGCCTAGAACGCTATCGAGATGATGCTCCCGACTCACGGCCCTTGTGGCATCCGGTGGAACTCGAAATTATTAGCGAACTGGCTGATCAGGTGGGGACGGCGATCGCCCATGCTATTCTCTACCGAGAACTCGAACTCGCCCGCCAAGAAGCCGAAGAAGTCTCACGCCTCAAAAGTGACTTCCTGGCGAATACCTCCCATGAACTGAGAACTCCCCTCAACGGCATGATGGGGTTCCTCAAATTGATTTTAGATGGGATGACTGATGATTCCGAAGAGCAGATGGAGTTTATCGAGGAAGCCTATCGCTCGGCGGTGCATCTGCTCAGTATTATTAATGACATCCTCGATATCGCCAAAATTGAGGCGGGTAAGATGCACCTCGATCTCGAACCCGTTAATCTCAAAGAACTCTTAACTCACCTCGAAGAGTTTGTCCAAAGCCAAATTCAACAAAAACAGCTCTATTTTCAAGTCCAGATGCCAGACACTGAGGATAATATTGTTGTCTATGGCAACTATCAGCGACTGCTTCAGATTCTTCTCAATTTGGTGGGCAATGCCATTAAGTTTACCCATGAAGGGGGTATTACGATTACCGCTGAAATCATCTCTCGCCCGATTGTGGTTAACGATCGCGAGTTTTCGGGAGTTCTCAAGCTCAAGGTGGCCGATACGGGGATTGGCGTTTCCTTAGAACAGCAGGATAAACTGTTCCAAACCTTTAGCCAGGTGGATGGCTCTCGCACTCGCCAATATGGGGGAACGGGGCTGGGGTTAGTGATTTCGCAAAAGCTCGTCGAAGCGATGGGAGGCGAGGTTCATTTCTATAGTATGGGAGAAGGACTCGGCTCTACGGTCACCTTTACGATCGCTCTGTTCCAAGAACCGGTGATGATTTCTCTCGATGAAAGCCTCGACTCTCTGGATTTATTGGTCGAAAGCTAGACTCACAATAGGGAACCTGGATTATGGTCTGAGGCGCGATCGCCGACGCCAGTCTGATTGGGCGCTAAGCTAACTGCTTACCATAAATAGGCGTTATAATAAAGTCTATTATGTAAAATTTTGTTAAGGCAAAGCCTGAAAGCGATGAATTTACAAGAAATTTCCAGCAACCTTGATAGTGACAATGCCCGCGATCGCATGTTGGCCCTAGCCTCGCTGCGCAACATCCCCGCCTGCGAGGCAGTTCCCCTGATCAAGAAAGTCCTTAACGATCATCATGTGGCCTTGCGCTCGATGGCCATCTTCTCCCTGGGAATCAAGAGAACTGACGAATGTTATGAATTATTGGTGAACCTACTGCGCCATGATCCCGATTATGGCATTCGGGCCGATGCTGCTGGAGCCTTGGGCTATCTTGGCGATCCTCGGGCCTTTGAACCCCTCTCACGAGCCTTCCTCGAGGAAACCGATTGGTTAGTTCGCTTCAGTGCGGCGGTGTCCCTGGGGAACCTGAAAAACCCGGAGGCCTATGATATTCTGCTACAAGCCCTCTATAGTGGTGAGGTGATGTTGCAACAGGCGGCGATCGCCGCCCTGGGAGAAATCCAAGCCATCGAGGCGATCGAAGATCTCCTCAACTTTGCTAGTTCACCCGATTGGCTGGTTCGACAACGCTTAGCCGAGGCCCTAGGACATCTCAACCATCCCCAGAGTCTAGCAGCTTTAACCTATCTGGAAAAAGATAGTCATCCTCAAGTCGCCGAAGCCGCAGGCCTGGCCCGAGAACAGTTGCAAGCCGAGACGACGCCAACACCAGAATCAACGCTTGAATAGAAGACCCCTATGAAGTTTAATCTGGGCTGCAATTTGACCTATAGCTTGTCGGCTGAGAGTACCCTAATTTTCAACATCGCCCTTTGTAACAACCGAGTGCAACATATCCTGCATGAAAATCTCGGGATTCAGGGCGATGCTACAGTTGATCACTACACTTCTAGTGCCGGGAACCGATATAGTCGCATCAATGGGGGGGCGGGGAACCTAACCCTCTCCTATGAAGCCAGCGTCGAGTTAAATGCTATTGAAAAATCG